>CAMHZO010000009.1:0-87619 GCA_946190205.1 Streptococcus mitis
AATTCAACCGTTACTTTAACTGGGTCCTTCTTACCTGGAGTTGTCAAATCTGGAATGTTTGTGACTCCCGTTACTTTGCCACCTTCTGGTATCTTGATTTCCTTAGTGTAATCCTCTGGCGTTAACGGTGTATTCGTAACTGGGGTTTCGATGCCTTTAACTGGTGTTACATTGACAGGTACATCTACTGTCGTTATTTTTCCATTTGGTAAAGTAACAGTAACTTTAACAGGATTTTTCTGACCTGGTGTTGTTAAGTCTGGAATATTTTCTACATTGGTTACTTTGCCACCTTCTGGAACTTTAACATATTTAGCAATATCCTCTTTTGTTAAAGGTGTATTCGTTACTGGCGTTTCAATTGGTGTTGGTTTAGCTTCTACCACCTTAATCGTTGCCGGAACTTCAACTAATACATTTCCATTTTTATCTCTTACAACAACCGTTACTGGTTTATCTCCAATAGTTGTTGCATCAAATGGTTCTGTTTGTCCTTCTGGAACTTTGTATTCAAATGTTGAACCTTCTGGATAATCACTTGGAGTAATACTATCTCTTGCTTGTGGTTTTTCAGTTGGATTTACAGGAATTAATTGTTCTTTACCTTCCACTACTTTAACCTTAGCTGGAACTTCTACAAGTTTATCTTCTCCGTCTTTTGCTTCTACAATAACATCTTTTTCGCCTGGTGTTGTTGTGTCTACTGAAGTCTTATATTTGAATGTTACTCCATCTGGATATTGTTCAGAGTCAATACTCTTGGATGCGTCTGGCTGTTTGTTGGATTTATCGACTGGCACATATTGTGTCTTCGGTTCTACAACCATTACTTTTGCAGGGACTTTTGCAATAACCTTATCTCCAATTTTTGCTACAACCACAACATCTTTTTCGCCTGGCGTTGTTGTATCTACTGGAGTTTCATAAGAAAACTCTGTATCTTTAGGGAATGCTTTAGGGTCAATACTTCCTTCAACACTTGGTTGTTTTTTATCCTTATCTACTGGCACAAATTGTGGATAGCTTTCTACCACACGTACAGTTGCAGGAACTTCAGCAATAGGATTTCCCTCTTTGTCTTTTACAATGACATTGACTGTGTAATCACCCGGGGTTGTTGTATCTACTGGAGTATTTGGATCATATTCAAATGTTGAACCTTCTGGGTATTCCGTTTTATCAATACTGTTTTCTGGATTTGGTTGTTTATTATTTTCATCCACTGGAACTATTTGAGGAACTCCCTCTACAACAGTAACAGGGACTTTAATAACAGTTCTTTTTTCTTCTCCATCAACCGTGTACTTGACAGTAACATTTACATCCGTATCATCTGACAAATCTGGACTTGCCACATTTTCATCAATACTTACATTGGTAACATTTTCTGGAAGTTTTCCTTTGAAAGTACCATCTGCAATAGCTTCTTTCGCTTTGGCAAGAGCTTTTTCTTTTGCTTTTTCCTTATCGCTATCTTTAGCAACAACAATACCTTTCGGTGTTGGTTTTGGTAAAACCGTTACTTTAACTTTTACTGGTTCTGTTAAAGTTTCTCCATTTTGATCCGTATAAGTCACCGGCACAGTCACTTCTTTGACACCTGATTTAGCTGTAATATCTTTTGCTAAATCTTTAGGCTCACCTTTTGTTCCATTTTCACCTGGAGTAACCGCATCTGTTATATCCTTAGCAGTCAATTCATCTCCTTCAAATACAACTTTTGAAGTTGGAGTTGAACCAACTACATTTACTGGAACATCAACATTCACAGAAATATCATCAATCACTTTTCCTGTAGCATTATCTCTATATTTAACCGTAACAGTAACTGGAGTTTGTTGACCATTTTTATCCGTTTTTGGAGTGACAATCGCATCATCTGTTACAAATGGAGTTACCCCTTCAGGAACATTTTTCAATCCAGTAATTGCTTTATTAACATCTGCTCGAATCGCGTCAATTAATTTCTCGTTTGATGTACCATTTAAGACTGTAACGCCTTTTGGTGCTGGTTTCGGAAGAACTTTAACAGTCACTTCAACCGGTTCATCACGTTTAAATTGATCTGCTCCATATGTAACCGTTACTGGAACTTTAATTTCTTGACCTGATTTTCCATCAGTAGAAATACTACTTACATCAGGATTTGTAACTTTGCCGTCCTTACCAGGTGTAACAGCTCCTCCTACTTTTTCTGCAGATGGCTTATCCCCTTCAACTACATATACTGTTTTTGCAGTTGATACACGTGGTTGAACTTTAATTGTAAACTCTTGAGTGATGTTGTCATCATTATCTTTCTTAGTATCAAATACTGGGTCTCTATCAAATGGATTGTCGACAATATCATATCCCATAGATTTCAAAACATCGATATGAGTTTGTACATCACTTTCAGAAATGGTTTCGCCTGATTTTCCAGTTAGAGTTAAGGCATGGTCAGTCAACTCAGTTTCTGTTTGAGTTTTTGGATCTACAGAAACGAATTTAACTTTTGCTTTTTGATCGTCTTTATCATAGGTAATCTTGATATTTACTTTTGGATCCGTAATTTTTGGTGGTTTATAACCTTCTTCTGGATTTGCAGGATTTACTGGTTCTAATGGTGTTCCATTTCCATCTTTTGGAGTATATCCATCTTTATGAGGAATAATTTGTGTAATTTCACCAGTCTTGGTTGGATCATTTGGATCGTTAGGGAATGGAATCGGATCTCCATCCTTACCAGTGGTTGGATCAACAGGAATCCAGCTTCCAATCTTCGTATAAGTAACTTTATCCGTTTCATCAGGGATTACTTTTGTATCTTTTGCAGGGGTTGCTGCTTCTTTAGCTGGAATTTCTTTTTTATCAGCAATATATCCTGGTAAAACATCTACTCCAACTTTATCCCATGTTTTATTTGGACTTTCCCAATCAGTATAGCTTACTTCTTTTGTGACAAGATTAACGGTTGCTTTTCTTGTGAATGGCACCGTTTGAACAGTATCATCCTTAGCTTTTTCTTCAGCTGATGTATCGGATTCTTTTTTCACATATGAAATCACACGTTTAGCTGTTGTGTTCAAGTCAGATTCAGCTAATCCCTCAGGCCATTTAAGTTCTGGGGTATCCCCATTTGGATCTACTGGACTATCTTTTTCATGTGGTGTTGATGAAGGAACTTCAATGATTCTAGGTTTAACCACAATTTTGAATGTTTGAGAAGGTGCTGGTGTACCATCTTGTGCATTGATATCTTCCTTGTCATCAAATGTTGGGTGATGATTATCTTGAATATGGTATTCATCACTTTCTACTTCATAACCTTGATTTTTAAGTTCTTTGATTTTGTTTTCAACATCTGTACTTGCTGGTAATTCTGAACCAGATTTTCCTGTTAAATCAAAGCTAGAAACCACTTCATTTGCGGCTCCATCGACTTTCTTCTCAATCACTACTTTAGCTGTTTGAGTAGAAGGTGTATATGTAATTGGTGATTCTCCAAATTTATCCGTTGGTGTAAATCCATCTGGAACTTTATAGCCTTGAGTTGGATCATTTGGATTTTTCGGTGTCAATTCTTGTCCATTATATACTGGAGTATAACCTGGAACATATGGAATTGTTATTGTACTAAAATCACCTGGAACCGTTGGATCAGTCGGGTTATTCGGATAAGGAATTTTATCTTGAGCACCATTTGGTTTCTTACCTTCTGGATATTGAGGGCTAAATGAACCAATTTCTTTATAAAGAACTTTAGTAACTTCTGGGGTAACTGCTCCATCTTGTGCAGGAACAGGAGCTTCTTTTTCAGCCACTGTTTTATCTGCTTCTTTTACTAATAAGTAATTTTCTACAACTGGTGAATTAACAGCATTGAATTTACCTTTTGTTCCATCAACTGTCGCATCTGTTAATTTATCAGCTTCATTGTAAACTTCCCAATCAGAGTAAGTTACTTCTTTTGTTTCAGGGTTAACAGTTGCTGTACGTTTGTAAGTTACCTTTTGTACCTTTTCAGCATATAAAGGAGTTGCATCAGCTTTATCAGCATCTTCTTCTTTCAGATACTTAATTGTACGTGTAACTTCTTTAACTAAATCTTCTCGAGTTACTCCTGAAGGGTATTTACCTCGATTTTCATCACCTGCTTTCACAGGATCTCCTTCAGATTTTGGAGAAACTGCTGCTGTTGTACTAGGATCTGTTGGATCAGTTGTTACTGTTGGGTCTACTTTGATTAAATCCAATACATGAACAGTTACATCGGCTTCTGTTGATTTCTTACCTTCACTATCAGTTGATTGAACTTTTACAGTGTAATCTCCAACTTTAGTTGTATCTAGGTTACCTGCATCACTTACTGCGATTGTTGGTTTAGTAGAATCAACACCATCACGATCATCTTCTAAGTCAGTTGCTGATGGTTTCGCTTTTTCTAAAACTTTAGCATTGTTCCATTTATCAGCTTCTTTTGTTTTATAAACATATAAGTCTTTTTTCTCAACTGCTACTGTTGGAGCTTCGTTTAGAACATTAGCATAAGCTGGATCTGATTCGTTACCTGCTTTATCAAGCACAGTGACTTTGATACGTTTGTTCGGATTTGTTGTCTCATTCGCTTCCATCAAATCTGTACCTGCTGGAACTGGAACAACTAATTTACCATCACGTACTTCAACTTTTGTTGCACCATTATACCAACCATCTGCTTTCTTCGTTAAAGTAATTGGTGTTTTAGTATTTGGTAAAGTAACTTTCAATGAAGTTAATCCACCAATTGCACGTTCAATATTTTTTACTTCTGTATCAGCATTTCTATTTGTTCCATTATTTTGATCATTGTCAGCGATATCTTGTTTTTCTCTAGGTACATCTGTTAAATTAGGATCTTTTTCTGTTGGTACAGAAATTAATAATTCTGTAGGTTGATTTTTATCAGTTTTTTCGCCATTAATACTATCTGTATGGACTGGTTCTACTGTAGGAGCAACAGGTTTAACAGTATCAATATAAATTGTTTTATTGTAATAATAATCAGGATTATCTGTATTTCCTAGTGCATTAAATGTATTTCTATATGGACTATTTGGATTTACAACACCTGTATTTTCTAATACCCTGTTTCCTTGTAAATCTGTAAATCCTTCTTTAATTTCTGCAGTTACCTTAAAAGTAGCTGTCCCTTTGAAATTTTTTGCCGTTGTGAAATCAATACCGAATGTTCTTGTCCCATTCTTTGCTGGATCTGAATCTCCTGCATTGAATTTCAATCTAAGCGTTCTTGTAGCTTCATCATATGATACGACTTGGAAAGGTCCAGGCCAATTCCATTCATTTGCTTTTTTAACTGAATCTTTTAATTCGACACCTTCAGGAATTTTAACAGTATATTCGTAAGCTCCATAAGTTGGTAAGCCCCCAACATTTTTCACTGTAACTTTTAATTGACCTGATTCTTTGTCTTTGTAGAGAGTGTCTTCTCCATAAGAGGACGTAGCATTATTACGAACAACATCTGTTGTCATTTCTAATGCAGCACCAACAGCTAAGTTGACCCCACCTACAAAATATCCATCTTCAATTTCTGTTTTACCTTTAACTGGATAAGTCTTATTAAATGCTGGACCATCTTCTAATGCTTTAATGGTTACTTTAATTTTCTTAGTAGTATTTGGAGTATTAATAATCGTTCTCCAGAATCCGAAACCATTACCATTACCCCCATCACCATACGGAGTTGAAACGTGTGTAGTTTCATTATGATTATTCGCATCTGTTAGCGTTCTTAAAACTTCACCTGTATCTGCATCTCTAACTGTAATTTCTACTTTTTCACCAGTACCAGCAGTACCCATATTCCCATAGGCACCACCTGTTAGAGCACTTAGGTATAATCTAGAGTTCGGATTAACATTAAATTCTTTCGAAATTTGTGTACCTTTCTTATTTAATTGAATATAATAACCTTTCCCTACAGCTGAATGTGCTGCATTATTTAAAGGAACACCAGGTACACTTGAGTAGTTAACACCATTTGCATAGTTTTGATTGGCTTTATTAGGCGCTAAAGGATTGCCTGGAACGGGTGTATCGTTATATTGTCTTTCGATACTTCCATTATTATCGTAAACTTTAGATGGTTTTGGTTCAAATCCAGCAGGTCTATCAGCCGCAACTTCTGTTGGAGCTTCAGGTTTAATAGCTGTTACATAATTATTTGTTCCCTCTATCTTCCAACCATCAATTTCATTTTCTATTCGTTTTTCTTTCCAATTATAAGTTATTTTCCCTAACTTCACTGGGGCTGGATCTGGAATAGCAGCATTATTTCTTGAATATTGATTTTCGACAGTTGCTGATTTATTTACAACATCTGGAGTATTAAAATCAATATCCCCAAATTGATTTTTCAAACTTGAAATAACATTATCTGCTGGGTTAGCTCCTACCCCTCTCTTATTATTGCTTGTAGGACCTTCCGCTGCTTGTTCCCCTATACCAGTAGGAGTCGCTCTAAACCCACTTTCCCCTTTTCCTGGAATCTCTTTTCCGTTTCGTGGATCTTGGTTTTTATTTACTTTTTCTACTTTAGCTTCTGTTTCTGAGTTATCTTCTACAGCAGGAGACACTTTTGGCATGCTCTCAATTACAAAAGCCTTTTCTCCTAATCTCGCAACAGTTTTATCTACCTCTGCCTGAGTTGCTTTATCATTTGCTGATAAAGCTTGAGCTTCTAATAGTGCTGCCTTTGCATCCTCAATAGTTTTTGATGTTTTATTACTAATTTCAACTTTATCGATAGCTGATTGAATACGTGAAATCGCTTCTGATAACTTACTGAAGTCTACCTTTGCAATATTTTCTGGTGCTAGCTTATCTTCATTAACTAAAGCTTCAGCTGAAGTCACTACTGGTTTAGAAACTGGATCTTTAGAAGGAATTTCTTCTCTCTTGGTATCAGGGCTCGCAACATTCTCTTCGTGATTTAGGCTTTCTTGAGATGGCGATGACTGTTGATTAGACAAATTTGAGCTCGTTCTTGCATCGTTTCCTTGAATAGTGTCAGCTTTTGCAGTTGCTCCACCTCCAAACATCATAAAGGCAGCAATCGCTACCGATGCTGCACCGAAACTATACTTTCGGATTGAAAATCGTTGAACCTTTTGTCCATGATATTTTTTTATTCGTGAGTACATTACTACTCCTTTTCTTATATTTTTATTTACATCAAGAAAAGTCAGTAAAATCCTCAAATTGATACTAAGAAAATCCCTGACTTCACCTATTGTATAATATATATAATAACTCTATCTATTCACTATGTCAAGCAATTCGATATTTTAATCGATGTTAATATATAAAAAAGCAAAGATAATTAATAGCTTCAGAAATATGATTAACAACTTTCAAAAAAGATTAAAAATTACTTCATATTTACATATAAAAAGGAGCGGATATGATATCCTACTCCTTATTCTTATCAGAAAATCTAATTAGAATTAGTCTTCTTTTTTCTTGCGAGCAACAAGTCCAAATCCACTCAAGACACCTAAAAGTCCAAGTGCTGCTAGGCTAGCATTGTCTGCTGTACCAGTGTTTGGAAGTTCTGCTTGTCCTTTAGCTTCTGATGAAGCTGCTGGAGCTTGTGGTGCTTCACCATTTACTGGTGCTGATGGCATCGTTGGAGTTGCTGGAGCTGCTGGGTTAGCTGGATCAGCTGGATTAGCTGGTGTTGCTGGATCAGCTGGATTAGCTGGTGTTGCTGGGTTAGCTGGTGTTGCTGGGTTAGCCGGTGTTGTTGGGTTAGCCGGTGTTGTTGGGTTTGTTGAAGGTCTTGCTGGAGAACCTGGTTGAGATGGAATGAGTGAGCCTCCATTTGTAGTACCTTCTTTGACTTCTTTATAAACGTAAGTAACTTCTGTTGTTCCTTCTGTTACTTTACCATTTTCATCACCTTTAGTTGAAGTTGGTACTAATACGTATAGTTTTCCATCTTTCGTAGTGATTGTAGCTGGTTTGTTGTCAGTTGTGTCATATGCTGAGCTTACAGATCCGTCTGTAGTATCTTTAACGTCTTCTGCGATTGTGTTACCCGCTTCATCAGTGTAGTGAACTACTACGTTTCCTTTAATTTCTTTGTACACATATGTTACTTCTGTTGTTTTACCTGCTTCAACACTTCCGTTTTCGTTACCTTTAGTTAATGTTGGTACTAATTCGAATACTTTTCCTTCTGGAGTAGTGATACGAGTTGGTTTCATATCATTATCAGTAGTGTTGTAAGTAACTCTTGGTTTACCGTCTTTAGTATCAACAGCGTCTGTTTGGATTGTGTTTCCAGCTTCGTCTACATAGTGAACTACTACTTGTCCTGCTTTTTCGTAAACGTATGTTACTTCAGTTTTATCTTCTACTACGTCTCCTGTTTCAGGTTTAGAGTCGTCTTTAACAGCTTTTTCTGTTAAGTAATATTTAACACCATCTTTTTCGATTGTTGCTGGTTTATTGTCAGTTGTATCGTATTTAGCGTTTAGAGAAGCACCTTTAGTATCTTCTTTATCTTCAGCAATTACGTTACCTTCTGTGTCAACGTAGTGAACTACTACATCTCCAGTTACTTCTTTATAAACGTAAGTAACTTCTGTAGTTCCTTCTGTTACTTTACCAGATTCTTCACCTTTAGTTGAAGTTGGTACAAGTACATATACCTTACCATCTTTTGTAGTGATAGTTGCTGGCTTGCTATCAGTTGTGTCATATGCTGAGCTTACTGATCCGTCTGTAGTGTCTTTAACGTCTTCTGCGATTGTGTTACCCGCTTCATCTACATAGTGAACGACTACGTTTCCTTTCACCTCTTTGTAGACATAAGTCACTTCAGTAGTCTTACCTGCTTCAACATCACCAGTTTCGTTACCTTTAGTTGATGCTGGTACTAGTTCGTACACTTTTCCTTCTGGAGTTGTGATACGAGTTGGCTTCATGTCGTTATCAGAAGTATCGTATTTAGCTCCTGGTTGACCGTCTTTAGTATCAACAGCATCTGCTTGAAGAGTGTTTCCAGCTTCGTCTACGTAATGAACAAGAACGTTTCCTGCTTTTTCGTATACATAAGTGATTTCTGTAGTTCCTTCTACAACAGTACCGTTTTCTGGCTTAGAATCTTCTTTTAATTCTTTAGCTGTTAAGTAGTATACAGTTCCATCTTTTTCAAGTTTAGCTGGTTTGTTGTCAGTTGTATCATATTTCTCACTTAGTGATCCATTTTCTACATCTTTCGTATCGTCAGCTAATGTGTTTCCTTCTGTATCAACATAGTGAACAACTACATTACCAGTGATTTCTTTGTAGACGTAAGTTACTTCTGTAGTTTCTCCAGCTTTAACTTTACCTGTTTCATCACCTTTAGTTGATTGAGGGATTAACTCGTACACTTTTCCTTCTGGAGTAGTAATACGGTTTGGTTTCATGTCGTTATCAGCAGTGTTGTAGTCTGAGTTTGGTTTACCGTCTTTTGTATCAACAGCATCTACTTGAATCGTGTTACCTTTTTCGTCAGTGTAGTGAACGACTACTTGTCCTGCTTTTTCGTAAACGTAAGTTACTTCAGTCTTACCTTCAACTACGTCTCCGTTTTCTGGTTTAGAGTCATCTTTAACAGCTTTTTCTGTTAAGTAGTAAACAGTTCCGTCTTTTTCGATTTTCTCTGGTTTGTTGTCAGTTGTATCGTATTTAGAGTTTAGAGAAGCACCTTTAGTATCTTCTTTATCTTCAGCGATTACGTTACCTTCTGTGTCAACATAGTGAACGACTACATCACCAGTAACTTCTTTATAAACGTAGGTTACTTCTTTCGTTTCACCTGCTACAACTTTACCAGTTTCATCACCTTTAGTTGCTGTTGGTACTAGTTCGTAGACTTTGCCTTCTGCAGTTGTGATACGAGCTGGTTTCATATTATCATCAGAAGTATCGTAGTCTGATCCTGGTTTTCCATCTACAGTGTCTTTTGCACCTGAAGCAACATTTGCACCAGCTGCATCAACACCTACTAATGGAGTTCCATCTTCTGTTTGGTAGTTAACGACTACTTGTCCTGCTTTTTCATAAACGTAAGTTACTGTAGTTGTACCTTCTACTACATCACCAGTAGCTGGTTTAGAAGCATCTTTAAGTTCTTTAGTTGTTAAGTAATATTTAACACCATCTTTAGTGATTTCAGCTTTTTTGTGGTCTGCTGTGTCGTATTTAACGTTTAGAGAAGCATCTGTTTCGTCTTTTTCGTCTTCAGCAAGTGTGTTACCTTCTGTATCTTCATACTTAACAACAACATTACCTTTAACTTCTTTATAAACGTAGGTTACTTCTTTAGTTTGACCAGCTTCTACAGTACCTGTTTCATCACCTTTAGTTGATGCTGGGACGAGTTCGTATACTTTTCCTTCTGCAGTTGTGATACGGTTTGGTTTCATTCCATTATCTGCAGTATTGTATTCAGAACCTGGTTTTCCATTATCTGTGTCTTTAGCACCTGAAGCTACATCTTTACCGTCTGCAGTACCTGTTAATGGAGTTCCATCTTCTGTTTGGTAGTTAACGATTACTGATCCAGCTTTTTCATAAACGTAAGTTACATCAGTTTTACCTTCCACTACATTTCCAGTTTCTGGTTTAGAGTCATCTTTAAGACCAGCTTTTGTAATGTAGTATACAGTTCCGTCTTCTGCAGTGATTTTTTCTGGTTTGTTATCTACAGCAGTGTCATATTTTTCGCTTAGAGATGCACCTTTAAGGTCATCTTTGTCAGCTGCGATTGTGTTACCTTCTGTATCAACATAGTGAACTACTACGTCACCAGTAACTTCTTTATAAACGTAGGTTACTTCTTTCGTTTCTCCAGCTACTACTGTACCTGTTTCGGCACCTTTAGTTGATGCTGGTACTAATTCGTAGACTTTGCCTTCTGCAGTTGTGATACGGTTTGGTTTCATTCCGTTATCAGAAGTGTCATATGCTGATCCTGGTCTTCCGTCTACAGTGTCTTTTGCACCTGAAGCTACATTCGCACCTGCTGCATCAACACCTACTAATGGAGTTCCGTCTTCTGTTTGGTAGTTAACGACTACTTGTCCTGCTTTTTCGTAAACGTAAGTTACTGTAGTTGTTCCTTCAACAACATCACCTGTTGCTGGTTTAGAATCATCTTTAAGCTCTTTAGCTGTTAGGTAGTATTTAACTCCATCTTTAGTGATTTCGTCTTTTTTGTGATCTGCTGTATCGTATTTAACGTTTAGAGAAGCATCTGTTTCGTCTTTTTCGTCTTCAGCGATTACGTTACCTTCAGTATCTTCATACTTAACGACTACGTTACCTTTTACTTCTTTATAAACGTATGTTACTTCTTTCGTTTCTCCAGCAACAACTTTACCAGTTTCGTCACCTTTAGTTGCTGTTGGTACTAGCTCGTATACTTTGCCTTCTGCAGTTGTGATACGGTTTGGTTTCATTCCGTTGTCTGCAGTGTTGTAGTCAGTTCCTGCTTTAGCGTCTGTTGTGTCTTTAGCACCTGATTCTACATTGGTACCATCTGCAGTTCCTACTAATGGAGTTCCGTCTTCTGTTTGGTAGTTAACGATGACTGATCCAGCTTTTTCATAAACGTAAGTGACTGTAGTTGTTCCTTCTACTACGTCTCCAGTAGCGGGTTTCGAACCATCTTTCAATTCTTTAGTTGTTAAGTAATATTTAACGCCGTCTTTTTCGATAGATTCTTTTTTATGGTCAGCTGTATCGTATTTAACATTTAGAGAAGCATCTGTTTCATCTTGTTCGTCATCAGCAAGTGGGTTACCTTCAGTATCTTCATACTTAACAACTACATTACCTTTAACTTCTTTATAAACGTAGGTTACTTCTTTAGTTGTTCCTGATTCAACTTCACCTTCTTCTTTACCTTCAGTCGATTCTGGGACTAATTGGTAAACTTTTCCTTCTGCAGTTTTAATACGTTCTGGTTTCATTCCGTTATCTGCAGTGTTATAAGCTGTACCTGGTTTACCATTATCAGTGTTTTTAGCACCTGATTCTACAGTTTTGCTTTCATCTCCAACTACTGTACCTGTAAGTGGAGTTCCATCTTCTGTTTTATAGTTAACAACGACTGATCCAGCTTTTTCATAGATGTAAGTTACTTTTGTAACACCTTCTACTACTGTACCTTCTTCAGCTGGAGATGTAGTTTCTGTATCATTTACAGCTGTTTTTGTGTTTGCTTCGTTTAGGTAGTAAACATTTCCTTGGGCATCTGTCAGTTTTTGAGGTTTTTCAGTTTCATTTTCTTTAGTGTTGTAGGCTACGTTTTTAGGCGTTCTAACAGTTTTATCTTCTACAACTACTTCTTGTCCATCAGCATTTACATAGTAATGTTCAGTTACTACTTCAGCTACTGTTTCAGGAGTATCAGTGTAAGGAGCTTTTAATTCTGTTCCATCTTCTGTTTTATAGTTAACGACTACAGAACCTTTTTTCTCGACTTCACGAGTTTTTTCTTCTGCATAAGTGTAAGTGATTGTTGTAGTACCACTTGCTAAACGGTATGCACGAAGAGGGGTAATTTCATCACGGTAAGAATACTCTTCAACATCCGGTGAAGGAGTATTTAATTTAAGAACAAAATCAGGAGTATCTTCTAAAGTACTTGAATCTGATTCAGAAACGCTTTCTATATCAGCTGTTATATCAGTTGTAGGTCTTCCTTTATCATCAACTTGATCTCCCTTATCAGCAATAATCGCGTAAGGATCACCAGCTTTTGCCCCTATTCCTAAAGCAATATAACGTTTGAAATTAAGGAGGTTATCTTCAAATCCTTTTTCTTGAAGATATGCAAGATATCCTTTTACAAGAGTTTTGTTTGCTACTCCTGTTAAAGTATCTGGAGCCGCTTTAAAGTTTTGTACCATTGCATATGTTCTATTTACAGTAGCCCCAGATCCATCTTTATCATCTGCTACATTATCACTAGATGACAATTGTATCTGTGCTGTTAAAGAGAAACTCTCAGTTTTAGCTGTTACATAGGTATTTTTCTCAAGGACGAAAACATAATCACCTTCTTTGATTCCACCATCAGCTGTTACGTTAGCTGAAGTGAAGTTTTTTGCTGTTGCTTCTCCAGCTTTGAAAGCTTCTATCATCTTAGCATCAGAAGTGATCGCACCTGAATCAGCTTGTACATATTTACCATATGTTCCTTTTCCTGTTTGTTCAACAATCCAAGCTTTTCCACCAGGTTTTACAGTATCATAAGTGATTTTACCTTCTGCGTTACTTAACCCTTCTGGAGTCAATTTCGCAGTTACATCACCTAGAGTTGTGTCAGAGTACACTCCTCCACCGTTTCCAGTAGTTTCAACCTTAGGTTCTCCGATTAGGTGGTAAGTCTTCCCATCTTTTTCGATTGTTTCTTTCTTACCATTTTCTTTAGCGTCGTTTAGGTCGCTAGCTTCTGCATCACCACCTGTAGTTCCTTTGAAAACTTCTCCTGATTTACCGTATACATCGTATGGTGTTTCAATCGTTTTATCAGCACCAGAGTTTTGGTTTTTGTTTTCTTCTAATACAGTATTACCCTCAGCAGTTACATATTTGTAGTCTACTTTTCCAGTTTTAGTAATTGTATTTGTTCCCTCTGCAGTTGGATCAGTTGAAAATGCCCTACCTGCATCTGGGTTCTCAATATTAGCTGTATCTACAATTACTGACCCCTTATCATTTGAGATCGTTGTTGTGTTGTCGCTGTTTTCTGTCATCGCTGCTTCTGCAATATGGGGTTGTCCTGCCATTGCAAGGGCTGCACCGACAATCAGACCGACTGTACCGATTTTGACTGAGTCTGAACGACCGTCTTTAAACTTACGAATGGAAAATTTTTCTTTTTTATTTATAAACATCTTCATCATCCTTTTTTTATTGTATAATTTTTATTTTTAAGCTGTTATTATGCTAATACTTACTTGAAAACTTCAAAATTAGACACTTAATTTTAACACTTTAAAACCTCTTATACAAGGAATTTGAATACTTTTTGATCATTCAAACTATAGTTTTTTGCTATATTTATATATAAAAAATCCATATAGCGTATGGATTTACATATTTTAAAATATACATTTATGCTACCAGCCAAGTGAAACCCTTTCAAACTGACAGCCCAAGCGTCGCAATTCTTTTTGACGGTCCTCATAGTAGGGGAGGGAAATGCCTGTAATGGTCACATGGGGAAGGTCTTTCAAGTGCAGGCTGACTGATGAGGTAAAATGATAGACATGAACGAACTCGTATTCTTGAAAGAGTTGGGCTAGGACATCTTCAAAGATGAGCTCCGTCTCCAAGTAGGTCACATCAGGGATAGTGAAGGTTTCCTTGGGATGGGGTAGATAGAGGTCAATGGCCAAGGCCTTGGCATAGGTACTGATAAAGCGGATGGAGATCTGATCGTCCTCTTCAGAGAACTTTTGCCCCAGCAGAACCTTGACTGTCTTGCCATTTGAAACAGGAGCTTGAGGCAGGTTAAAAAAATGCTCCAGATAAACTAGCTTTTCTCTAGCTACGACATGGTAGTCGCTGCGATAGAGAGTATAGTGCTTTTCCGTCCGCTCAATCAAGTCATCTCTGGTCAAGCCCAAAGAGCCCACCTGACTGGGTTGAAGGGGCCAAGCATACATACCCAAGGGATAAATATCCGCATAGCCATCATCGAAACTCATGAGGTGCTGGTAGGTCGAACTAGCAACCAAGTCCAGAATCAAGCTATTGTCAAAACTAGCATAAAAGATAGTGTCATAGTCTCCCGCCAGCTCCTGACAAATCTGAGCCAAGTCCGCTGCCGTCTGAGGATAGTAAACATGATCAAAATCCTTAGCATAATGCTCTTGTCGGGCATTTTTGACAGGACTGACATAAAGACTGACAAAGTCCTGATCCGGATAGAGTCCCTCGATATGCTGTGCAATCTTGGACTGCAAGGGTGTTGTCGCAATGATGAGGTGTTTCATCTCTTTGATTCTCCTAGGTGGTGATGGTGCAGCAAGGTCTCAACGACTTCAAAGTTCAAGGCATCGTCGATATCATAAGAATAGAGTTTGGGCATTTCATAGGCTACTGTCTTATCCGTGTAAAAGGTCTCATCTCGTAGGTAAAGGTCCTTGCGAGAAATCCAAATACTACCGTTGGGATAGTAATAGACAGGTTCTTTCTGCCGAGCATAGTGCTTGGAAACTTGAGGGGGATGGATAAATGACGACTCCGCAAACTGCAAGTAAAGACTACGACTCTTGTCCGCCTTAACACAGGAAATCAAATGGTCAGCGCCAGACTGACAGTAAAGTTGATAGGACTCGATGAGATGCTCTACCTCTCTAAGAGGTGAAGTCACCTGTAGATTGACAAAGACCTGCTCTTCCTCAAAGGGCTGTAAAAAGTCGCGTAAGGTTTCTAAGCTAGAGGTTGTTGCCAAGGCCAATTCTTTTGGTCTGTGGACACAACGAATCTCTGGATAGGCTTGACAACAGAGTTCTAGATAGGCTAGTGAGTCTGAGGATATCCAGATATCACTAAATAGCTTGGAGGCTAGAGCGACTTCTATGGTATAGAAAACCAAGGGTTTGCCTGCAAGCGGTTTGATATTTTTATCCACTAAGCCGCGTGAACCCGAACGGATCAAAATGACGGCTATGGGTTTAGATGTTGCTTTCATATAGTCTTCCTAGAAATGAGATAAAAAGAGCAGATAAAGTAGTAATGATGCTATTTAACCAAGGATTTGGGTTGGCAAAGAAACCACTGTAATGATAGAGGACCAAGGCTCCTAGACTAAAGACCAGATAGATTTTAGCTAGTTGTAAACTCGGTTTTTTGAGGAGTAAGACCAAGAGGTACAAACCGCCAATCACACCTAAAGTCAGACCCATAAAGCCGTTAATCCATTCGTAGATGGAGTAGATTTCTGCACTCATGAGTAAGAGGCAGAGGAGCCAGGACAGACCTGCTAAGACAAAGGATAGGAGGCTTGGCGACCAGCGAATTTTTGTCCAAGCGAAATCCAACTTCAAGCAGGTCACGATTGCATTCATACTAGAAGAAACTGTGGATTGACCTGCTGCCAAGAGAGCCAGCATGATGAAACTACCAAACCAAGGTGCCAGACTCTCCCGAGCGTAAGCAATGAGGACAGGATTGGTCGATCTGGTAGCGAAATTTTCCTGACGAATCAAGCAGCCAATCAGATAGAGTAGACTAGCAATCCCAAAGGACAAGAGTCCCTGTAGCCATAAGATTTTTCCAATCTTCTGACGCCCTATTTTGCTATTAAAACGTTGGACGATATCCTGCGAAGAAACGTAGGAAAACAAGCTACTAAAACCTGCTCCTGCAACTAAGATAAAGACCATCTTCCCATCCAGAGTCTCTGCAAAGTGAGATAGCTGTTGACTGCTATTCACGACTAAACCAGATTGGGCAATTCTTGGTAGAAAGAGGGCCAATATAGCCAGTAGGACCAAGCCTTGAAAGAAGTCCGTCCACAGCACAACCCAGAGACCACCCCTTGCCAGATAATAGACCGTCAAAAGAAGGAGTAAACCTGACAAGACCAGCTAATTGATAGGGATAAAGGGCTCCAACAAGTAGGTCACCACTGCTATTCGCCCCAACTGGTAGAGGATGAAAAGTCCTGAAGCCAGTGAACGAATGCCAGCCGATTGAAACTTATCCTCTAAAAGATGATAGGCTGTCTCATAGTTTCCCTTTTGATAGAGGGGCAGAAAATAGCGATGAGCTAGTGGAATGGCTAGAAAGATGCCACACTGGGCAAACCAGAGATAGGACCTACCTGTATAGGCATTCCCCACCAGAGTCAGAAAGGAAATGGGGCTGAGTAAGGTCGCAAAGACTGAGGAAGGCCAAAACTGTCACTGGAACAGCTTTCTTAACCTGATAATAGTCCTCTTCGCTCCCTTTTTTCCAATAGGCAATCCAGGAAATCAAGTAGAAATAGAGCAATAGGGTGACTAGAATTCCCAACATCCTAGAAGTTCCTATCTAATAGTTCTCTGTATATTTGAGCTACTTTTTCCAGAGAATAGCGAGAGGCTAAGGCTAGATTTTTTTCATTCGATAGATAAAAATCAGGCTCTTCCATCTCTTCTATCTTTTGAATCAACTCTGATTTGGTTTTAAACAAGTTGATGGCATTGGACTGGCCAGCATAGAAACGATGGGCAATCTCCACATCTGATAACAAGGCTAACAAACCTTGACTCAAGGCTTCAACACAGGCGTTGGCAAATAACTCTGTGTAACTTGCAGACAGATAGCATTGGTGCATATGATAAGGCACTTCGTTAACGATACCTTTAAAGTGAATGGTTGGCGGAAGATCATATTGATTCTGTAATTCTGCTAGACGTTCCTCTGAGCCACCATAAAAGGTAATCTGGGCCTTGGAGCCACGTTTGTAGAGTTCGATAAAGGCTTCAATGACAAGTTCAACGTTCTTGCCTTCTCCCATATGACCCACCAAGCAATAGTCCAAAACAGGTCCGATTTTTCTTAGCTGACCTAATTTTTCTGTAAACATTGGTGGTAAAAACTTGGTATCATACCCTTGTTTCGCCAAAGTATCAGTCAACACTTCACTGGCAACCAGGTATTTGTTTGTCTTGCGCAGATTAGCGAGGCGTAAATCTCGCATGACATTTTCATGGACGACTTCATAATAATTTTTATCCGTGTTTTCCATGTAACGCCAAAGGCTGGGTTTGGGTACGATTTGTTGGTCACGGATGAAGAGGTCGGTTTGCTGGGCCCATTTGGCTAAGAACTTAACTAGCAAGTCCTCTTCAGAACGGATTTCTCCCTCGATACGGTAGATATACTCTGGATAAAAGATAGTGACAGGAGAGGGTTCTTTAAAGGGATCGATAAATCGTCCTTCCAGAGCCAATTCTCCATTTTCATGATACCAACGAAGTTCCTTCTCCTTGAAATCTTCAAACAAGAAGGGACCCTTGGTGTAGTAATATCTCCCCGAGCCATCTCCTAAGGTAACTGAGGCTACAAAACCATCTTCATTGAGCTCCACCTGATCTCCATCTGCTAGCGTTAGACTTTCTGGTCTCACTGATAAGTCTGCATGGCCTATATCTGAAAAACTATGCGGAACACATATCAGTTCTTTTTCTAAAAATCCTAACTTGATCAAGTCTTTCTTCCAGTCAGGACGAAGCTGAGGGCTCGACACTATGTGGACATACTCCAAACCCAGATGTCGGGCTATGCGGGCGCGATAGGCCTGAGTGCTCTCAAAACCGTAGCGATGGATTTCCTTGGCTGGATGGATGGTGATAATTCTCGACATGCTATACACTCTTTCTATATTATTTATTGCTTACAAACGAAAAACCACCCTCACAAAAAGGCGAGGGTAGTTAATCCGTTACAATGCTTGGGGATTTCCTAGCAAGTTCCCCCTCAAAAGGACTTTATGCTATTCTATCACAAAGACTGACCATCTGCAAGATAGACTGGATTAGACAGGATAGCGTGGGGGAGTTTTCTTATTGTTTATAAATCGATTCTCTGAAATCATCTGTGCTACGTAGGTAGGCATTGTAGATTTTTTGTTTTAATAAGTGGACCCAACTTGCAGGAGCATGGCTTGTCGTACGGTCAATGTTAGCCATATCTTTTGCCACTGCTTGATCGATGAGTTCTTGCATTTGGGCAGCTGAACGAATTGTAATCTCCTTGCTGCTGTTTGGTACACCAAGTTCATACTGAATAGTGATTGGTTTCAACTGATCTTGCTTGCGAATACGTTTATTAAACATATCCTTCTTGAAATTAGCCCATGAAACGTATTTATTAGCAAAGACATTTTTCAAGACGAGACTATCAGTGATGAGGCCCACATCTTTCCTAAGCCAATCTGAATAGGTAATGTCCCCGTTTCGTTTAGCTTCTTCTGCATATTGGTTGGATACATATGGTAAGAACCCATCTTGATAACCTTTTTCTGCCAACAATTCGTAGGCTGTCTTTCTAAACATGATGTCACCAGGCGCACCCTTTGGATTACTGAGGGCAGCATAAATCGGTGAGAACATGCTGATCAGATGATAGCCATTACGAGTATAGTCGCTCTTATCACGGTAAGCCCGACGGTTGATGATATCATTGTCAATCAAGGCATCCAGACTGGTTAGTTTACTTACTTCAGCATCTGTCAATGGACGAACAGAGTTTCCAGCATGAGTTTGTTTATGGTACTTGTCCTCAATGTAGAAATTCTCTATTTTTCTAAACCATTTTTTCTTGACATCATTAGACTTGGTTAAAATGGCATTGGCTTCCATAGCATCCAAGGTGTACAAGACATCGTACATACCGTGCACATACTCTTGCAAGGCTGCGGCTGATGTGAAGCGGCTTGTCGGATCATAAGTATGCAAGCGAGTTAGTGAATCCTTATCCCCTTTATAGAGAGTATTCAAGACAATAGCATCCTTATCTAGATTGTCAGCAGATTGCAACAATCCTAAGGCATACAACTCTGCTCCCAATCCTTCACGACGACCTTTTCCTTCAAAGTAAATATGTCCGTCAGAATTATGAACCATTTCATGGGTATAGACTGATGTTCCGTATTTATCCAACAAGCGGTCGCTGACATAGTGGACTTCAGAACCGTTGGCATAGGCTCCAGCTCCTTTGCTTTCCCCATACCACTTACCAGTTGGTCCAAAGAAGTTGTAGATAGAATCAATGGCCTTATCAGACAGGGTAGCCCAGTAATACTTGCTATTGCTATCTTTCATACCAAAGCCATCTGAAACCATGACTGAGCGGAAGAGTTTTTCTTTGTATTCTGGTGAAAGGAGATGATACCAGATATCATAGTGGTCTCGTTGCCATTCAGCCGACTGGTCGACCTTGCCACGGACATACTGACGCAGTTCTTCTCCTGACAAGACTGTATTATTGACACGGTCACGGTAGCGTTCGTAGCCACCGAAGGCCAAGGTAGAAAGATTTGAAATCACATAAACATCCTCTTCTGGCAATGTCAATAGCGGTAGGAGCATGTTTTTTAATTTCCAACTTGGCGCCGTAATACGGTCATAGACTCCCAGTGTATATTTACTATCCGGTGTTGCTGACTCTTGTTTGGCACGCACTTCTGGAATCGCTGATTTACTCTCTACGATATAGGCCTTGGTATTTGTCTTCAACCATTCATTATTGGTTTTAGTTGGTAGGAAGAGTTTTCTGTAAGACTCCAGTAAATCAGTCACTGTCTTGCGACCTTTTGCAGCAGCCAGGGTTGTTTCATAGGCAATTGGATTATTTGATGCCTTGAGATTTTCCATACCACTCTGACCTAGGGCAATGATGGTATCCAGGGTTGAAGCTGTGCTATTGCCATCAAAGTCAAACTTATAGGTATTGAGGTCCTTGGTATTGATGTGATCATAGTTGATATTGTACCAGCGATTGAGGTAGGTCAAACCAAGCAAGAAAGCTTCCTTGTTGTTCTTGATTTTCTCACTGATGTAGGTTGCTACACTATCCCCCATCGTATTGATAGACTTGTCCATGGCTAGCACTTTACGAAGATGTTCACCGATATTAGCCTTGACTTTTTCAAATTCTTTATCCAAATATAGTGGATCAAGTAAAGCATCTGCCTCAATGCCCAGAACTCTTCTCATGGCTGCTGAGTCATATTCGACCCCTTGCAAATCTGCTAGGACCTGATCGGTCACTTTTGTATAGTCAGATAAAAAGGCTTCTGGTGTAAAGATAAAGTTTTTTCCTGCTACGCTGTACTCTGCAATTTGTGTATTTTTGAAGTCTTCTTTGTAGGTGACATCTAGATAACTGATTGTATTGTCAGCAAAATGCAACATCAGTTTATTGATCGCTGCTTTATTGGCCTGAATATCTGTGATGATGTCATTGTCCTTCATTGGTACGACATCTAGCAGTTCTGTAGTATAGAGCTTATCAGTAGAATCAACTTGATTTCCATAGTGAACCACTAGCTCTTTATTATAGAAAGGCATCAATTTCTCAATATTGTGATAAGCAACTTTTCGACTAGCTTGGCCTTGACTTAACTGAGTATAGTCCACACTGTGCTGATTGGCCTTAAGTGTTTGACCTGTATCGTTTAGTGTCACTATCATCCCATAAGACTGAACCTTTTCTCTGGCCTGGTCTTGGGTGATTGGGGCCGCATAGAGATCAGCCTTCTTATTCTCTACTGCAGTGCTGGCATCTTTGATGTCTGCTCCCTTGTACTGGTCTCCTGTGATGGCATAACCATCTCCAGTGTTGACCATGCTAACGACATGATGGATACGGCCATTTTGCCATGTAGAACCTGCTATACCTCCGACGCGTGGATAGGTTGTCGTATTGAGGATGGTTCCACTTGCTAGCGCATGAGAGACCAAAGCACCACTTTGAACTTTCCCTACAATACCTCCCGCAAATTGGTCATTGTTGCGGGCATTGCTAGAAATATTTGCATCAACAGCTACCTTATCAATCTTAGCCTTATTACCAGATAAGTGCCCTGCTATACCTCCCACATAGTAAGGAGAGGCATCCACATGCTTGGCCTGAATGCTACCTGTAAAGGAACTATTGGTTATTTCTGTATCCTGAGCCTTCGCTACCAAACCTGCAACTGACTTGCTACCTGTCAATTGACCTTCTACAGCTACATTACTGATCTGGCTGTTAGTAGCCACTTTTGCTAGGCTAGCTGTGTCTTCTTGACTCTTAATCGCTACCGCTTTAAGGTCAATATCTTTCACAGTAGCCTTAGTCAAGTTATCAAACAAGGTTGTCTTAAGGTCATAAATCGCAAATGGCTGCCCATCACTCGCACCGATAAGATTACCAGTGAAAGTTCCTGTCACATAGCTAGTTTGTCCCTTAGCTAAGGACACCTCATCAGCTGTCATATCAGCTCCAAGTTTAAAGGTTCCAGCGAGATCGCCTTGCATGGCAGCAATCAGTTTCTTAAAGGAAGTATAGACTCCGTCCTTGGCAAGCTTTTGCTTATCAATTGTGAAACTATAGTTATCCTTATATGTTGAACCTTCCTCTTGAACCAGTTCATTGAAGGCAACGGTTACCTTGTATTTCCCATCATCTGTTTCCTTAATAGAGCTAACTGGTAGCAGCATTTCCTTCATCTTGTCTGATTTGACTTTGACAAAATAAGGTGATAAATCACTTGGTACTTCTGATAAGTTCAGATAACGACGGTAGTGACCATCTGCCTTACCATAGAGCCCCACTTCATCCACATCTTTGATTTCAATTTTTTTATAGTCTAACTGAAAATCTTTCGTTGATACTTCTGTACTTTCCTGATCAGATTGTCCTAGATTATAGGTCAGGTAAGTCTTAAGATTGTATGACGTATAGTAGTCCAATCCATCAATCGTTTGTTGGGCTGATGGATCTTTCAAGTTCACCTCTTTGACCAATGTTCCATTTTGGTAAATTTGGGCCTTGGCCTTAATAAAGGCAGACGTCGGATCATCTAAGTGATAGTTGACTGCTACTGATTTTTTGCTCTCCTCTTTCACCAGATTAGTGATTTCAACTGTTGGTTTGGTTTTAACAAGACTACCAACCTTGACAATCTCTTTGGTTGGCTCTACTTCTGTACGTGAGATTTCCCTGCTAGCTTCTAGCTTACCATCTACGAGATAATCTTCATACTCGATTGTCCGTAAACCGTCTTTTCCTTCCTGAGCAATTTCTCTGCGATTTTTTAAGATGGTCGCATCTTCGATTTCTTCAGTTTCATGAGGAATGGTTTCTGTTACTGTACGATGATTACTTGTCAAAGGCAGTTCAGGGAGGACCTCTGCTACAGCAGCCTCACCTTCGTGGCCTATTTCCTGGGTACCCTTACTGCTAACAACTTCTGTAGACTCTGGCACTGTTGGTTCAACAACTTCATCCTGAGGAGCTGTGTAGACTGGTAGTTCTGGTTGAACCAGGGCTTCACCCTCATGATCTGGTTCTTGGGTGCCTTGAGTGCTGATTGGGTCTGTATAGGCTGGTGGCACTGGTTGAACTAGAGACTCGCCCTCATGACCTGATTCTTGGGTCCCTTGAGTGCTGATCGGATCCGTATAGGCTGGTAGCACTGGTTGAACCAGGGACTCGCCCTCATGACCTGACTCTTGGGTCCCTTGAGTGCTGATTGGATCCGTATAGGCTGGTTGTGCTGGTTGAACTAGGGACTCACCCTCATGACCCGACTCTTGTGTTCCTTGAGTGCTAATTGGGGCTGTGTACGTTGGTTGCGATGGTTGAATCAGAGCCT
This sequence comes from Streptococcus mitis, assembly GCA_946190205.1. Lineage (GTDB taxonomy): Bacteria > Bacillota > Bacilli > Lactobacillales > Streptococcaceae > Streptococcus > Streptococcus mitis_DI. The sequence continues at coordinate 23,405 of CAMHZO010000009.1, forward strand.
CGCCCTCGTGACCTGACTCTTGTCTCCCTTTTGTTTGCACTACAGTTTCATTATTTTCTTGTGGTTTAGGCTCTACAGGAGAAGATGTTCCTCCTTGCTGATTCTCTACCACTGGGCTTTGCGAAGCTGGCGGTACTTGATTTGTCTGTTCTTGATTCCCATCAGTTTGACTTGAATTTGTTGCAGACTCTGTAGCTGGTGCTGTTTTTTGGTCTGCCTCCCCGCCTTTGACAACATTCGTATCCTTGCTTTCCTGACTTAGAGAAACTGCTGGTTGCTGACTAGTATCCTCATTTTTAGAAGATGGAGCCGTAGCTGCTGAGATATCTACATTTTCTAAGTTAGACTTGCTGTCATTTGACTGCTTGACAAATTCAGTTCCCATAGTCGAATCTGCTGAATGAGTAGTAACTACTTCCTGAGATTGACTGTTTTCTAATTTAATCTCTTGATTTTCAGTAGATTCTGCTGGTTTGCTAGTTATCTGTACAGAAAGAGCTGGCTTATTTTCCACATATCCTAGATAAGTATAACCAGGAATATCAACCGGAGCTGGTAAGGCATCTCCTGCCTGGACCGATAATTGGGTGTTATAAGCAGCTAGTGTCTCGCTAGTCAAAGCAAGAACAGTTGGAGACAGCAACTGACTGCCTAGACCGGTTACTAACAAGAATCGACTAATCTTGCTCTTGCCATCACGTCCCTTAAGAACCACTACGACCAGCAAACTAAGGCCTGCCACCAAGGCAACAGTCCCTAATGGAGAGCTAGTACCCGTATTGGGCAATACTTGATTTGCTCGATAAACCAGATAGTAGGTAGCGTCTGTTTCTTCCGCTACTTGTGGTAGGGATGTAACCAAGAGACCCTTCTCTTCGTCAGTTAAATCCGACTCTAAAACATAAGTATAATTAACGGTATGAGATTCTTGGGCAGATACAGTCTGTAGGCCAGTTCCCATCAAAAAGAAACACGCAACTGCCACAGATACAAGACCAACTGCCAATTTTCTTAATGAGAAATTCTGTCTTTCTTCTCCACTAGTTTTGAAATTCATATTCCCCTCTTTTTACATTTTTAAATTAGTATGTTAATTTATTGTAAAATATACAACTCTTTCCATTATACATCAACTTTTTAAAAGATTCTAGGGATAGATATACAATTGAACGGATGGGAAAAATCAAGTAACTAAGTAATTAACTGATTTGAAAAAGCTAAGACGAACTTCCCACCACACTTACTTTACGATTTTTCAGAAATAAACTGTCAACAAAAAATGAAGAGAAGCACTATTTCTTCTCTCCATCTTTAAAATTATAGTAACAAATATAGATTATCTAAAGTTATGAAAGCAACTCTTTAGTTTCTAGTTTACCCATTCACCGTTGCCATTTACTTTATAACCGTCTGGTGTTGTTGTGCTGACTGCCAAAGCTCCAGAGCCATATGCATAATACCAGTATTGGCCAACTTTAAACCAACCTGTCTTCATGATACCAGACGCATCGAGGTAGTACCAGATTCCATTTTCTTTGAGCCAGCCTGTCTTCATAGCTCCTGAGCCATCAAAGTAGAACCATCTATTTCCGTCTGTACCCCAGCCTGTAAACATAGCACCTGAGCTACTCAAGTAATACCAGCTACCATCTACTTTTACAAATCCTGTCTGCATGACACCTAGGTCATCCAAGTAGTACCATTTACCACCTGTTTTCACCCAGCCTGTCTTCAGATCACCAGACTCATAGAAATACCATTTTCCATCTGTTTTCACCCAACCAGATTGGTCTGAACTAGAAGTTCTAAATTCTTTCAGCGCTTTTTCAACTACGACTGCTTTATTTTTAACTGTTGACAAGTTAGATGAAGTCACTTCTGCATACTGGATAGCCGGACCGTAACTGCCTACCAATTCTTCTGAAGTAGCAGCATCACCAAAAGCCTGAGCAATCGTTACGGCATTATATGGGTTGTTTGGATTCTTAAAGGCAGCAATCCCCATATGTGTAAATTTAGGGCTAATCAAAGTTTCATAATGACCAGAGCCACCTTTTGCTGAATCACCTGATTTTTTCTTCACGTAGTCTGCTTTTTCAGCACGCCATTGTTCAAGAGCTTTTAGAAAACCATCATGGTTCCAACCCAAGTTTTCTCCTAGTACACTGTTTCCTGATGGGAAGGCGCTCCAGATTTCTTTACCAGAAAGACGAGTATGGTCCATGGTTACAGAAGCTTCTGCAGCTCTGGCAAAAGCTGCCTTTTCTAGGTCAGTCGACCATTTGATAGGAACATACTTATCTACCAAGCCTTCGTCAGCTGCCTCTTTACGGATAGCATTGATGGCATCTAAGATAGCTTGTTGGTCTGGAGTCAAAAATTCTCCCTTTAATCCAACCAAAACATTGCCACTAGCAGGGTTAAGCACTTCTGAACTCAAGACATTTTCATTTCTACCATCTGCAGATTGTGTTGCCACAAGTCTGTCATTGGCAAAAACATCATTTGTCAAAACTGCTCCAGCTAAAGTCAAAGCCAAGGCGCTAGCAAATACAATTTTCTTCATTTTTTTCTCCTTTTATCCTTTAGATAGGACAGGTATTTTCAATATTAAATTATATCATATTTTCCTATTCTTTGCCCATTTCTACTAATGTTATAAGGTAAATACTATTCCCCAAAAAGTAGAAATTCCTATCCTTTTATTTCACAACAAGCTCATAACGTGTCTTGCTTGTAAAGGTTTGACCGGCTTTAAGAATGACTTGGTCTTTGAGGTCGCTATGAATGGCATCTGGTAAAGCCTGCGCTTCAAGGGCAATCCCATTGTGCTGTACCATTGGCTGACCTCCTATGATGACACTCTCATCCACAAAGTTTGCTGTGTAAACTACAAAGCAAGGAGCTTCTGTCTTGAAAAGCAGGAAGCGACCTGAGTTTTGGTCATAAAGGAATCCAGCATTGTCATGACCTGCAGGAAGAGCGAATGGATGATCCAAACCAGATACCAGCTGGATTTGCTCATCTTCCTCTGCAAAGATATCCTTCAACAAGGCACCATTGTAGATGTGTTTAACCACATCACGATTGGCATCTGGAGTTTTGGCAGGAACACCGTCGGGAGCGATTGGGTAAATGCCCTCTGTATTTAGTTGGAAGACATGGCGGTCAATCGTCTGCGTGAAATCACCAGACAAGTTGAAATAGCTGTGGTTGGTTGGATTGACCAGCGTATCTTGATCGGTTGTCACCTTGTAGCTGATTTCATAGGCACCAGTTTCTTCTAAGTGGTAACTGATCCAAATCTTGAGATTTCCAGGGAACCCTCCTGTCCCATCTGTACGCTCTGTGTAGAGAGTCAAGCCATGGTCGCTCACCTCGACCAATTCAAACAAGCTGGAATCCCAACCAGTTGAACCACTATGGTTACAGTTGCTAGCATTGTTGACTTCAAGGTCATAGGTCTTGCCATTAAGCTCAAAGGTCGCACCTGCAATACGGCCCGCCACAGGACCTACGCTAGCTCCATGCTTGGGACTATTGCCTACATAGCTATCAAAATCATCAAATCCCAAAATAACATTGGCAAAATTTCCAGCCTTGTCAGGTGTGACATAGCGCAGGATGGTCGCACCATAAGTCATAACCTCAAGCTGGTAGCCACCGTCTGTCTCAAAGCGATAGGCCAAGACATCCTTGCCCTCAACATTTCCAAATACACGCTCTGTGTATGCTTTCATTCTCTTCTCCTTTTACTATTTCTCTCAAGCAAACAAACCATAGAAAGCCTACTGACAATCTATGGTTTATCTGATAATTTACAAATCCTCTTATCAAGAATTCATAAATACTGTCTTATACTCAATGAAAATCAAAGAGCAAACTAGAAAGCTAGCCGCAGGCTGTACTTGAGTACGGCAAGGCGAAGCTGACGTGGTTTGAATTTGATTTTCGAAGAGTATTACTTTTGATATTCGTGGATGATAACACCTTGTACCACACGGTTTACTGTACCTGTAGGAGACGGTGTATCTGGTTTGTTTTCTACCTTGAGTGAAGTCAATAGGGCAAAGAGTTGGGCATAAACGATGTAAGGGAAGACACGGTAAATATCATTCAAGACACCGCCACAACCAAGGGCCACTTCTTTGACATTTGCAAGACCAAAGGCTTGATCACTCAAAAGCACAACACGGCGAGCTATCTGGTCACCAGCAACTTCACGAACCAAATCCAAGTCGTACTTGCGAGTGTAGTCTGTTGTTGTACCAAAGACCAAAACAACTGTATTTTCGTTGATAAGAGATTTTGGACCGTGACGGAAGCCAACTGGGCTTTCATACATAGTCGCAACTTGACCAGCAGTCAGTTCCAAAATCTTGAGCTGAGCTTCATGAGCAAGTCCAAAGAAAGGACCAGCGCCTAGATAGATGACACGGTTAAAGTCTAGGTCAACAAGTTCTTTGACATCTTCTGCATTGTCTAGAATTTTACGGGCAAGACTAGATACAACTTCAAAACGTTCAGACTTAACAGCAAATTCTGTAGGATCAAAGACTAAGAGAGCTGTCAACATCATAGACGTAAAGCTAGAGGTCATGGCAAAGCCAGCATCATTAGAAGCAGCTGGTTGCAAAAGCAAGAGATTGCGGTCATCTCCATGAGCTTGAAGAGCCAATTTCCCATCTGCAGCACAAGTAATCGTCACTTGATAAAGCTCATCCACCAAGGCTTTGGCCAATTCAACAGTCGCCACACTTTCAGGTGAGTTCCCACTACGAGCAAAAGATACAAGGACAGTTACCACATCTTTTTTCAAATAAGTTTCTGGATTGGCAACGATATCTGTTGTCGCAATAGCATTGAAATTCCATTTGCGTTCGTCATAGACTTCCTTAAAGTAAGGTACCAAGGTATCTCCCACATAAGCAGAAGTCCCCGCACCTGTCAAGATAACCTTGATATAGTTATGTTTATCAGCAATTCCTTGTAGGAAAGCTGCAATTTCTTCACCTTTTGCTTGATAAGATTCAAAAGCTTCTTTCCATACATCAGGCTGTTGGTAGATTTCACGTGTAGTGATTTCTGCACCCAATTCGAGCAAATCTTCTTTTGTATAATGTAGCATTGAGTTCCTCTTTTTCTATTAAATATGGGAATGGGAGTAAGCCCCATTCCCATGTATATTCTATATAAAATGCTCTAACGATTTTCACGTTATCACATCTTATTGAATCGAGTTCCAACTAAAATCTTTGGGAAAAAGATCGATTATCGTCGGAGAATCGCTCCATCCTCCTATCGCCTATTTTCCCTCTGATTTTCACGTTGTCACATCTTATTCATCTTCGTCATCATCGAAGCCAGCTAATAGGTCATTAACTTTCACAATGCTTTCTGCAGCACGGTTCTTATAGTCCGCATCTGCACCTGTAAGGCTAGCATTGATAAATTCAATCACCATTGGCAGATTCATTCCTGCATAAAGGTCAATATCACGACCTTCCATAATCAAACGGCTTACCACGTTACATGGTGTTCCACCGAGAAGATCTGCAAAGACTAGGAAATCATCCAACCCTTCGATAGCAGCTTCAAATTTTGCAGTAAATTCTTCTGGTCCATCTTCTGGAAGAAGAGCGACCGCATGAATGTTATCTTGTGGTCCCATAATCATCTCTGTGCTACCTTTAAGTTCTTCACAGAAACGACCGTGGCTCACTAAAATTAATGATTTCGTCATAAATTATGCGCCCATTCCAAGTGCAAATTTACCAAAGGCAGAAAGAGCCAAGGCAAGCACGATAATGATACCGATAGCTTTAGTAGAAGTCATACCTTTCTTACCAAGCAACCAGAAGATAAAGGCAGTAAAGATTGCTGGAAGCAAACGTGGGAAGATTTGGTTCAAGATGTCTTGGAAATCAATCATCTTTTCACCGATTGGCAACTTGTAAGAAATTTCAAAGTTGATCATTGTTGCTACAAGAGCACCCATCATGAACACACCAAGTACAGATGCAGCTTCAATCAAAGCTGTCAAAGTACTTTGCATGTTGTTGATAAGGTTAACCCCTTCTTTGTAGGCAAATTCCAACTGTTTCCAACGGAAGATGTCATACGCTACTGCAACTGCAATCCAAAGGAAGATACCCCAAGGTTGACCAGCGATAGCCATTGTTGCAGCGATAGATCCCATGATAGCAGGTACAAGTGAACCAAAGATAGTATCTCCAAGAGGAGCGAATGGTCCCATCAAACCTGTCTTGATACCGTTAACCGCATCTTTAGAGACAACGCCATCTTTTTCTTCCATGGCAAGGTCAAAACCAGCGATGATTGTGTGGAAGAATGGTGAAGTGTTGAAGAATTGAGTATGAACTTTCATCATTTCTTTCAACTCAGGAGTTCCATCTCCATACATTTTACGCAATTGTGGCAAGATCATGTATAGGTAACCTGATGCTTGCATACGTTCGTAGTTCCATCCCAATTGGAAAGTGAACAAGCTACGTTTGTTAATTTGATTAAAATCTTCTTTTGTTAATTTGTAATTAGAATTCGTCATCTTCAATTTCCCCACTTTCTGATGGTGTAGAAGGTGCTGCTACAGCAACTTTTTGGCTGTTCTTGAAGTGAACAACTGCAAGGAAGATACCCACGATAGAGATACCGATCATAGACAATCCTTTGAAGTTGTTAACAAAGCCAATTTTTTCAGCAACTTCAGCAGGAAGAGTGCTAATGATACCAGCAACTGCTCCACCAAGACTTTGTACGTTTGAGTAAAGAACAGTCAACATAGCTGTCAAACCAAATCCCATAGCAAGGTAGTGAAGGTTACGTTTAACTGGAAGGTAACGAAGCAAGATAGCGAATCCAAGACCTGGAAGCATACGACCTGCAAGAGTCAAACCGTCTGCAACCCATTGGTATTCTTTAACAAGGTTTACAACACCTTGTACGAATTCTCCACCGAAAGCAAGGGCGAAGAATACTGGAAGGGCACGAGATAGAGCCCAAGGAAGCGCACCAAGAAGATAGTTACGTTCGATTCCTTTGTAGTCAAAGCGTTCAATCGCAGCGTCAATACGGTGAGCGAAGAATGTTGTAGTCATACGACCAAGTACGTCGAAGTAAGTCAAAAGTGCTGCTACTGGCACAGCGATTGTTGTAATCGCAAGTGCTGTATCAATTCCTTGTGAAACAGAGAAGGCTGTCGCAAGAACCGCACCAGAAGTTGCGTCAATACGAGAAGCACCACCGAAGGTACCAACCCCAAGAACGAACAGTTGCAAGTTACCACCGATAAGAAGACCAGTAGTCACATCTCCCATAATTAAACCAGTAATGAAACCAGCAAATACAGGGGAACCTGCAGATGAAACGATCGTCAACTCATCACAAATTTGATAAGCTGAGTACAAAGTGAGAAGTAAAATTTGCCACCATTGTATCATAACAATGACCTCCTAAAAATTTTTTCCTATTTTAATAAGCTCAAAAAGTCTGAAATTGGATCATTTGGAACCATTTGAGCAGTAAGTTTAACACCTTTTTCCGCCAATTTGTGGAAATCTTCCACATCCTTGTCCACCACGTTAATAGAACGTGTGATAGCGCGAGTTTCTGGTGTTTGAGACATATTCCCAACATTGAGAGTTTCAAGTGGTACACCTGCTTCGACCAAACCAAGGAAGCGGTCTGGTTTACGAGCCACGATAAAGAGACGTTGGCTATCATATTTACCAGCAAGAATATTGGCTGCCGCTTTTTCAATTGGCAAAATACTCAATTTTACACCTGGTGGTGTCGCAAGTTTCAAACCACTCTTTTCAACGTCGTTGTTGACAACTTCGTCATCTACAACCATAATACGTGAAACATTTAGTTTTCCAGCCCAAAGATTGGCTACTTGTCCGTGGATCAAACGTCCATCGATACGGCATCCTACAATTGTCATAAGTTTTCCCCCTTTATATGTTTTAGTGTAGGTTTTCGAGTTAAATGAATCTCTTCTTTATATTCACCCTCTGTCTCAAAGATAATAATGCGGTTTGCACCTTCCTTGAGGTAGCTATGAGGGATATAAAGCGAGAGGGTCGGGCCGACGTTCCAAAAACGTCCTAGATTCTGCCCATTGACAAAGGCAACTCCCTTACCAAACTCAGACAAGTCTAGGTAAGTATCTTTTGGCGCTTCGATTGTAAAATCATAAGCATAAAAGGCTGGTTGTCCTTCTGTCCATCCTTTTGAAAAATCAATTTTCTCAGGATTGTCTAGTGGGAGTGGATAGTGTTTCCAGTTTAGTAAGAAGTGCAAATCCTTACAAACCCCTGTCCGAATTCCCTTACGTTGCGTATCCGCTAAGAACTTGTGTCCATAGTTGACACGTCCCATATTTTCTACCAAGATATCTAACCTAGATAGCGCTTTCTTTTTACCTTGATAAAAAATATCTTCCCCAATTTCTGTCTGATATTGGGTTTCGACCCACTGACCATCGACATAAAGCTGAGCTCTATCTCGACCGTCAATGATACGAAGTCTTTCTTCTTCTGCATCCCAGTTTGTTTCTGTTCGATAGAGTAGATAGCCATAGCTTTGTCCCAACTCCTCCATCTTTTTAGGATAGAGGCTTTCTACTGGACTTGACAAGCTATCCAAAGTTTCAAACAAGGAAACTTTTTCAACTAGTGGAATAGCATCCAACTCCATACTCTCTTTGTAGAGTGGTTCCAACTGCGGATACTCTGGAAAATGTGTTGCCATCATCTTCTTGACTGCCAGATATTTGGCAGTTGGATTTCCTTCTTCATCCAGAAGGGCATCGTAATCATAAGATGTAACTTGTGGCAAATCCAAGGTTCCTCGAGCCGAGCAACCATTCATGAAGCCAAAGTTTGTACCACCATGGAACATGTAAAGATTGATGGAACCTTGTTCCAAAACCTCTCGAACTGCATCTGCCAATTCTTTGGGATCCCGTGTGATAATCGGTTCTTTCCAACGATTGAACCAGCCGTCCCAGAACTCCATACACATGAGTGGCCATTTCTTACCATGCTCATCAAAGAATTCCTGCATCTGTGAAAAGTTATAAGGTGCCTTAGAACCAAAGTTCCCTGTCACAAAGAGGTCATCTTCGATTAAGGTTCCAGCTTTCAGAGTAGCTCTCCATGGACCATCTGATGTAAAGAGAGGACAGGTTACGCAACGCTCTTCCATCAACTGTCGAATTGCTCTCAGATAAGCCTTATCTTCTCCATAAGAACCATACTCATTTTCAACCTGCATCATGATGATATTGCCACCCTTGTCCAACAAATGTGGCACCAATCGTGACAAGAGCTGGTCATAGTAGCGACCGATAGCTTCAATATAAGCAGGATCTGAGGAACGAAGTCTCATATTCTTTGTTAAGAGCCAGGCTGGTAAGCCACCGAATTCCCACTCCGCACAGATGAAGGGTGACGGACGAACGATAGCGTAGAGACCCAAATCTTGTGCTGTCTGAAGAAATCGCTCCAAATCCAGAGCTCCTTCAAAGTGAAACTCACCCTCACGAGGCTCGTGTAAATTCCAGGCCACATAAGTCTCTACTGTATTAAAACCAAGAGCCTTCAAGTTATAGAGCGAATGATACCAATCTTCTGGAGGAACCCTAAAATAATGAATGGCGCCAGATAAAATCTTAAATGATTTTCCATCGAGATAAAAATCATCCCGTATCTCAAATCGTGTCATATTCTTACCTTCTGACAATAAAGTTTACGCTTTCATTTGTTGATATAGTAAATATATCTCAATATCTTACATTTGTCAATAGGTTTTCACAATTTTTTTCATTTTTCACTAAATTTTACACAAAAAACTTATAAAAATCTTGTAATCTATAGTCATAACAACATTTTAGCACCATGTATAAAAATGTAGGTTTTTCTATTTATTCCTATGTAAATTAACCTTATAGCCTATTATTATAATTTTTTTATTCAAAAGGCTACTATTCTTTCCAGTTTTATGGTAAAATCTTTAACGGAGAAGGAAAATCGAGGTGAAAATATGGCAATTCCAAAGTATCAATATATTAAAGATGAGTTAAAGAACAAAATCATTTCTGGTCAATTTGCCAGTGGAGATAAATTCTACACTGAAGCTGAATTGATTGCAATGTATGATGTTAGTTCTATCACAGTTGTTCGCGCTTTAAACGACCTTGCCAAGGATGGCTATATTGTCCGTCAACAAGGAAAGGGTACATTCGTTTCACGCGCACGCAAACACAAACTCGTAGAGTTTTCAGATGTAGAAGTTTTTGAAACTAAAGATGATAAAGTTACCGTCCTTTCTATTGAGCGTGGAAATAAACTAAGCTACTTAGAAAAACTTGGACTACGCGGAGATCAGTTCTACTACAAGATTGAACGCGTTCGCGAAACAGGTGGTGTTGTGTACATCTACCATACATCTTACATCCCAGAACAATACATCAACGCAAATTATCCAAATCTTGAATATTATAGCTCTATCTATAACCGTTTCAAATTGGATTACCACATTCACATGAATGATGAACATTTTGAAGAAATCAATGAAATAGCATTTCCAACTCCAGAACATGTGGCTTCGGTCCTCGGAGTCGATGAACAATTCCCAACCGTTTTACAAACCAAAACTACTAAACTAGAGTCTACTGGTCAAGTTCTCGCATACAGCGAAACATATAAACGCGCAGATTACTACAAAATCAAATTCATTTCATGTGACCGTGATCACTAAGAAGAAAGCCTAAGCCTAATCGCTTGGGCTTTTTCTATGCTTATTATATGACATTAAAAATGTATTTTCTATATGTCAATTAAGATAGACTAAATTTGTTTAAATTTTACTAAAATATAGGTAATTTTTATCAAAAGTACTTGAAGAAAAAATAAAAATCGAAGTTCTTCTACTCCAGTAAATAGAGTAATAGAACTTCGATTTTATTTTAATTATCCTAAACCTAGACGTTCAAAGATATCATCCACTCGTTTAGTGTAATAAACTGGGTTGAAGATTTCATCGATTTCTTCTTGAGTGAGGCGTGAAGTTACTTCTGGGTCTGCTTCAAGAAGTGGTTTAAAGTCTACTTGATTGTCCCAAGAGTAAGCTGTTTTTGGTTGCACCAGGTCATAGGCTTGCTCACGGGTCATGCCTTTTTCAATCAAGGTCAACATAGCGCGTTGGCTGAAGATGAGACCAAAAGTTGAGTTCATGTTACGGATCATGTTTTCTGGGAAAACAGTTAAGTTCTTGACGATATTTCCAAAACGGTTGAGCATGTAGTCAATCAAAATGGTCGTATCTGGTGTGATGATACGCTCAGCTGATGAGTGAGAGATATCACGCTCATGCCAGAGAGCAACGTTCTCATATGCTGTAATCATGTGACCACGGATAACACGCGCCAGACCTGTCATGTTTTCAGAACCGATTGGGTTGCGTTTGTGAGGCATTGCTGAAGACCCTTTTTGCCCTTTGGCAAAGAATTCTTCTACTTCTCGTTGTTCTGATTTTTGCAGACCACGGATTTCAGTCGCCATACGCTCGATAGAAGTTGCAATGCTGGCAAGAACCGCAAAGTACTCAGCGTGAAGGTCACGAGGAAGGACCTGTGTTGAGATTTCTTGGGCACGGATACCAAGCTTGTCGCAGACATATTCCTCTACAAATGGTGGGATATTAGCAAAGTTCCCAACCGCACCAGAAATCTTACCAGCTTCCACACCAGCAGCCGCATGCTCGAAACGCTCGATGTTGCGCTTCATTTCGCTGTACCAAGTCGCCAATTTCAGACCAAAGGTTGTAGGCTCAGCGTGCACACCGTGGGTACGCCCCATCATGATGGTAAACTTGTGCTCCTTAGCCTTATCAGCGATGATGTTGGTGAAGTTTTCAAGGTCACGACGGATGATGTCGTTGGCCTGCTTGTAAAGATAACCGTAGGCCGTATCCACCACGTCGGTAGAAGTCAAACCATAGTGGACCCACTTACGCTCTTCACCAAGCGTCTCAGAAACTGCACGCGTGAAAGCCACCACATCGTGACGCGTCTCCTGCTCAATCTCCAAAATACGGTCGATGTCAAAGTCCGCTTTTTCACGAATCAAAGCTACATCTTCCTTAGGGATTTCCCCCAACTCAGCCCATGCCTCGTCAGCCAAGATTTCCACCTCAAGCCAAGCACGGTATTTATTTTCTTCACTCCAAATATTCGCCATCTCAGGGCGAGAGTAACGGTCGATCATGTTGTTAATTTTTCCTTTCTTCTTAAACTGCTGGGAATAAGCTATCTAGGTAAAGCAAGATTTCTACTCAAACTCCTCTTTCCCAATAAACACAGATGGATAGTGTAGTAATTCATTGAGATCGGTATCCAATGGTAAATCATAAATTGCTAAATAGTTTTCAGGATATAGAGCAACTAGCTCTTCATATTTAGCCTTTACCTTTTCGTGATCACTACTAGCATACAAGACTTCAACGACTGCTCCAGTCTTATCCTTTTCAATAAATGCATTAACGATAATTTGTATCATAGACTTGTACTAAAAATCAATCCCTTTCCCAAATTCCTCCACCTCATCCGGCGCATCACTAAACAAAGTCACATGCCCCATCTTGCGGTTGTGCTTCGCTTCTATTTTACCATACATGTGGAGGTGGGCGCTTGGATTTTCTGTGACATATTTTTCAGCAGCCTCGACATGCTGGCCGAGAACATTGAGCATGACGGCTGGGGCATGTAGTTTGATGGCTGGCAATGGTGCTCCGAGAACACCTAGAATATGGGCATCAAACTGAGAGAAGTCACAGGCTTCGATTGAGTAGTGTCCTGAATTGTGTGGACGCGGGGCAATTTCATTGACGATGATGTCGTCAGCGGTCGCAAACATTTCCACACAGAGAGTTCCAGACAAGTTGAGTTGTTCTGTGATTCGCACCGCCATGGCTTTGGCTTTCTCTGCCAAACGATCCGAAATGCGGGCTGGCACGATGGTCTTAGACAGGATATTGTTGCGGTGGATATTTTCCTGAACTGGGAAAACTGTCACATCCTTGCCATTTCCTGATACAATAACAGAAATTTCAAGGTCAAAGTTGACAAATTCCTCCAAAACACAGTCTGCTGAGTCTGCTAATGCATAGGCTTCTACCAAGTCTGCTTCTGAACGAATAACCTTTTGACCATGGCCATCGTAACCACCGGTCGCCGTCTTGAGGACATAGTTTTTAGAAAGGTCGATATCTGCCAAATCCTGGCTAGAAGTCACAACCTTATAGGGTGCTACAGTGACTTGAGCCTTATTTGAGAGAAAATCCTTTTCACAGATGCGATTTTGGGAGATGCGAAGCAGGTCGGTTCCTTGAGGAAGTTGACCATCCTTGATGACAGCATCCAAACCATCGGCGTCGACATTTTCAAATTCATAGGTAAGAACATCACAGCGCTCTGCCAGCTGACGAAGAGCATCCACGTCATTATAAGGAGCCACGATGATTTCCGCCACACGGGAGGCAGGACAATCTGCCGCAGGATCCAACGCTATAACCTTGTGCCCCATGTAGATAGCAGAGATAGCCATCATCTGACCCAGCTGGCCGCCACCGATAATTCCGATTGTTTTAGATGAGCTCATTTGTCGACTCCTCTGCGATTTTTCCTTGTTCTTCTGCAAAATCTGCCAAAGCTGTCGCAATAGCTTGGTCCTCTACTGAGAGGAGACGGAGGGCGAAGAGAGCAGCGTTTGTCGCTCCTGCTTCACCGATAGCCATTGTCGCAACAGGTACGCCACCCGGCATCTGTACGATAGAGTAAAGCGAGTCCACGCCACTAAGGGCACGTGATTTGACTGGTACACCAATGACTGGAAGAGTAGTTTTAGCTGCTACCATACCTGGCAAATGGGCTGCGCCTCCAGCGCCTGCGATGATAACCTTAATACCACGGCTACGGGCTTCTTCTGCATGCTTGAACATAATGTCTGGCGTACGGTGAGCAGATACAACTTTCTTTTCGTAGGCTATACCAAAGCGGTCTAGGACTTCGGCAGCTTTTTGCATGGTTGCCCAGTCGGTTTTTGAGCCCATGATTATGGAAATTACGGGTTTCATTTCTTCTCCTTTTTCCTCTTTTTCAACAATCACCTTAGGTTGTGAGGGACGGCAGCAACCACCAAAGGTGTCTCATGCCTAAATCGGAAGCCCAAGGTCTTCCAATTTCCCTGAACGATTGGATTATCATCCAATCGTTCTTTCACAACGGCGGTGATTGTTCTATATTAGCTCGCTAACGCTCGCAAACCATACGACCATTATCGTGTTTGGCGACTGCGTCGCTTTTTCTTATATCTTTACTTAATTGCCTTGCTTCCGATATCAGTTCGGTAGAAAAGTCCTTCTGTTTTTTGTTTGTTAAGTTCGCTGTAGATGGTGTTTTGGGCTTCTTTGACGGTGTCTGCTGTGGTGACCAGCATATAGACACGTCCGCCGTTTGAAAGAAGGTCTTGCTCATTTTCAGCGAATTTCGCACCTGCATAGTAGGTGATGATGTCGCCTTCTGTCTTGGTTGGCAATTCAACACCCTTTTCATATTCTAGCGGGTAACTGTTTGATGCGACAACCACACCCAGAGTCACACCCTTGTCCGTCCAAGTGATGGCTGGTTCTTTACCTTCCAAAATATCAGTAATATTTTGCGCAAAGTCAGATGTCAAACGAGGCAAGATAATCTGTGTTTCAGGATCTCCAAAGCGAGCATTGAACTCGATGACTTTAGGACCTTCTGCTATCAGGATAAGCCCTGCGTAAAGGATACCCAGATAAGGACGACCTTCTTGAATCATGCCCTCAAGGACTGGCTTGACAATCGTGTCAACCGCTGTATCAACCACACTCTGTGGTAAGTGTGGAACTGGCGCATAGGCACCCATGCCACCTGTGTTAGGGCCCTTGTCGCCATCATAGGCACGTTTGTGGTCCTGAGCCGTTGGCATGATGTAGAACTTATCACCATTGACAAAGGCAAATAGTGAAAATTCCTCTCCTTCGAGAAATTCCTCGATAACCACACGCGCACCTGAGTCACCAAATTTATTGTCCAAAAGCATCTCGTGAGCTGCTTCGACTGCTTGCTCGACTGTCTCAGCAACAACGACACCTTTCCCAAGTGCCAAACCATCCGCCTTGACCACGATAGGTGCCCCATGCTTTTCGATATAGACCTTGGCTTCCTCGAAATCTGAGAATGTGCTATAGGCTGCTGTCGGAACGCCGTATTTGACCATGATTTCCTTGGCAAAATCCTTGGACCACTCCAGCTCAGCTGCCAATCTTGTCGGACCAAAGGCTTTGAGACCAGCTGCATGGAAATCATCCACGATACCAGCCGCAAGGGCGTCATCTGGCCCGATAAAGGTCCAAGCAATATCGTTGGCTTTTACAAACTCAATCAATTCAGAATGTTCGGAAATAGAGATATTTACCAATTCCAAACCATCCAGAGTCATACCATCATTCCCAGGAGCAACAAAAACCTTTTCTACCTCTTTTGACTCAAGCAACTTCTTAGCAATCGCATGTTCACGACCACCCGAACCGACAACTAACAGCTTCATCTTACAACCTCTTTTGCGAATTATTTACTAATATTATATCACAAACGTTCGTTTTAATCTTGTTTCACTCCGCATTTTTACGCAAAAAAGGAAAGAAACTGTTTTCTTCCCTTTAACGTTCTTAATGTCTAAAATGTCTCACGCCTGTGAAGATCATGGTCAAGCCGTATTTGTCAGCCGCTTCGATAGATTCTTGGTCACGGACTGATCCTCCAGGTTGAATAATAGCTTTAATGCCTGCTTTGGCGATTTCTTCCACGTTATCCGCAAATGGGAAGAAGGCATCAGAAGCAAGCACAGCGCCGTCCAGACGGTCTTTAGCTTGGGCAATGGCGATACGGACAGAGGCCACACGGTTGGTTTGACCTGGACCAACACCAAGTGTCATATGGTCGTTGGTTACGATGATCCCGTTTGATTTCACATACTTGATAGCTTTCCAAGCAAACTCAAGTGCTGTCGCTTCTGTCTCAGTTGGTTGGCGTTTGGTCACCACTTGCCAGTCAGCAGGGCTTTCCTTAACCACATCTTGGTTTTGCACAAGAAGTCCACCGACAACACCTGTGTACTCTGCTTCCACTTCACTAGCATCTTGAGCGTCAAATGGCAAGGCAAGGATGCGCAAGTTTTTCTTTTTGTTGGTCAAAATGGCTAGCGCTTCATCCGTATAGCTTGGTGCGATGATGATTTCAAGGAAAACACCATGCATCTTCTCAGCAGTCGCAGCATCCACCTCACGGTTGAGAACGACAATACCACCGAAAATTGAGACTGGGTCAGACTCATAAGCATAGTCCCAAGCAGTTTCGATGTCGTCAGCTTGACCGATTCCACATGGGTTCATGTGTTTGAGAGCCACAACGGTTGGACGGTCTTTGAAGTCACGGATGATACGGATAGCAGCATCAGCATCACGAATATTGTTGAATGACAATTCTTTACCGTTGAGCTGTTTGGCTGATGCAATTGAGTAGTCTGTCGGCAAAGCTTTTTGGTAGAAGTCCGCGTCTTGTTGAGGGTTCTCACCGTAACGCATAGCTTGTTTAAGGTCATAAGTCAAGGTCAACTTTTCAGGCTTGATCTCGCCGACCTGAGCTGTAAAATACTCTGCAATCAAGGCATCATAAGCCGCTGTGTGACGGAAAACCTTGGCTGCCAAACGTTGGCGAGTTTCGTAAGTAGTCTCACCATTTTCTACCAATTCGTCAAGAACCACAGCGTAGTCAGCTGGATCTACCACAACTGTTACGCTAGCATGATTTTTCGCAGCTGAGCGAAGCATAGATGGCCCACCGATATCGATGTTCTCCACCGCATCAGCATAAGTCACATCTGGTTTGAGGATGGTTTCCTTAAATGGGTAAAGGTTAACTACAACAAGATCGATAAGCTCAATCTGATTATCCTTAGCCGCTTCTAAATGGCTATCTAAGTCGCGACGAGCAAGGAGCCCACCATGGATATTTGGATGAAGGGTCTTAACACGACCATCCATCATTTCTGGAAAACCAGTCACATCATCAATCGCAATGGTGTCCACCCCAGCAATATCAAGGGCAACCTTGGTTCCACCCGTCGAGATGATATCCCAACCAAGTTTTTTGAGTTCTTGGGCAAATTCAACAATGCCCGCTTTATCTGAGACGCTGATTAAAGCTTTTTTCGTCATTCTATTCCTCTTTCTTTAGGTCCAAGCGCATAGCGACTTCGTTATTTTCTTCTATAAATCCTGTTTCCTGAAAACCCAAACTAGTCAACAGGTGCTTCATTTTTTCATTTCCAACCACATAATCTGCGATAATATGATTGCAAGTGCTATCCATCTGAGCCTTTTTGATCAGAACTTCCACAGCTTTTCGTCCATAACCTCTTCCTTGGTACTGTTGGCCAATCATTATCCGCCAGATAAAGTATTCCGCTTCATCCTTGTCTATTTCCAGCAGGAGAAAGCCAACCACTTGCTTATCCCAATAGATCGCCATCGGAAACACATCGTCATTTTTCCGGTAGAGCCATGCGTCAGCTAAAGAACGCACATTTGGAGCTACAAAACGTGCTCGTTCATCAGCTTCAGATATTTTCAAATCCAGCACTGCCTGAAAACTGCTCTCATCTACTAATTTCAGTTCAATCATTTTTTCTCCTAGCAAGATTGCGCAATCAAAACTTGACTTCGATGTTATTTTCGTGCAACTCCCAAGCTATCCAGAACCTCTGGATACAACTTGTACTCTGCCTCATGAATGCGAGTTTCAAAGCTTTCAATGTTATCATCAGCTAACCTTGGCACACGGACTTGTTTAATGATTTTACCAGTATCCACACCTGAATCCACCCAGTGAATGGTAACACCACTCTCAGCAACGCCAGCATTCCAAGCATCTTCAATCCCATGAGCTCCTGGAAATTCTGGCAGGTAGGCTGGATGAATGTTGATAATTCGGCCCTCATAAGCTGCTAATAAAGTTGGCCCAACGATTTTCATGTAGCCTGCTAGACAAACCAAGTCAATCTGGTGCTCTTCCAAGAGTTCGACAAGGGCTGCTTCGTAGTCTGCCTTGTTGTCAAACTCCTTGAGTTCAAAAGCATAGGACAGAACGCCGAGCTTGTCTGCACGTTCGAGCACATAGGCGTCACGATGGTCTGAAAAGACAAACTCTACTGGAAATTGTTCCGCTATCACCTGAAAATTTGAGCCATTACCAGAGGCAAAAACCGCTATTTTTTTCATTTGATGATGACACTTTCGTTTTCTTTCTTGACGATACGACCAATTTCATAGACTGGTTCATCCAACAATTCCCTGACACGACTTACATTTTCAGGGCTAACTGCCAGCATAAGCCCCACACCCATATTGAAGATTTCAAACATTTCCTCATGTTTGATCTGACCGTATTTTTCAAGGACTTTGAAAATTGGAAGCACGGGAACCTTGTCTTCTTCAATCTCAGCAGCCAAGTCAGCTGCAAACATACGAGGGATATTTTCGATAAAGCCACCACCAGTGATGTGGGCAATACCGTTGATCAACTCTTCCTTGATGAGTGGCAAGACAGCCTTGACATAGATACGAGTCGGCTCAAGAAGAACTTCCTTGAGTTGCTTGCCTTCCAATTCTGGTAGGACTTCCTCACCTGTATAATCCGCAAAGACACAACGGACGAGAGAGTAACCATTGGAATGAATCCCACTTGAAGCAAGTCCGAGAAGAACATCTCCTTCTGCCACCTTGGAGCCGTCAATAATTTGAGATTTTTCAGCCACACCGACTGCAAAACCAGCCAAGTCATAGTCATCTGCACCATACATACCAGGCATTTCAGCCGTTTCTCCACCGATGAGGGCGGCACCTGCCTGTACACAACCTTCTGCCACACCAGCGACAACTTGTTCTAGCTTAGCTGGTTCATTCTTGCCAGTTGCGACGTAGTCCAGGAAATAGAGGGGCTCCGCACCTGCAGCGATGATATCATTGACACACATGGCCACACAGTCCTGACCGATGGTATCGTGCTTGTCGTACTTGATAGCCAGCATGAGCTTAGTTCCGACACCATCAGTTCCTGAAATCAAGACGGGTTCTTTAACCCCAGTCTTTGAAAGGTCAAACATACCACCAAAGCCACCCAGAGCTCCCATGACACCTGCACGCTCCGTACGAGCCACGTGCTTTTTAATCCGTTCAACAACTTCATAACCCGCTTCAACATCCACACCAGATTGAGCGTACGCATTTTTATTTGCCATTTTATTTTTCCTTTTCTTTTTTTGGGAAAGACTGCGACGTATTTTTAGATAAACAATTATTTTATCTAAAAATACTAGTCAGGTCTCTAGCTTTTGTCCCATAGGAGAAAGCCTCTACTGACAAATGCTTTAGTTTTTAGTCAGTAGTGAGACGTGGGGCATAAGCATTTTTATATTCCTTTTCTTTAATGGAGGATCTATTGTCTATTTGTAAAAACTGGTCTTTTCTTCCAAACTTCGACGATAGTCTTCTTCATAGTCGTAGAGAGGTGTTGGGTAGTCACCGTCAAAGTAAGCGACACAGAGACCACCATTTGGCGCATCCGTTTCAATACCAATTGAATCAATCAACCCCTCAACAGAAAGATAAGTCAGACTGTCCGCCCCAATGATTTGACGCGTTTCTTCGACCGTATGATTAGCCGCAATCAGCTCCTGACGGGTCTGGATATCAATCCCGTAGAAGCATGGATAAGCTAGCGCTGGACTGCCAATAGCAACGTGAACCTCAGTTGCACCCGCTTCTTTTAAGAGTTGAACAATACGACGAGAGGTCGTTCCACGTACAATAGAGTCATCAATCATAACCACACGCTTGCCTTTTACAACGCCTGAAACAGCAGACAGTTTCATCCGCACCCCTTGCTCCCGCAATTCTTGAGTGGGTTGGATAAAGGTACGTTGGGTGTATTGGTTCTTGATGAGGCCCATTTCATTTGGTAGCCCGGACTCTTCCGCAAAGCCCATAGCCGCGCTGAGGGAAGAATTGGGCACACCGACCACGATATCCGCCTCGTGCTTGAATTCACGCGCCAATTGGGCACCCATACGTTTGCGAGCCGTATGGACATTGACACCGTGGATATTAGAATCAGGGCGGGCAAAATAGATATACTCCATAGAGCAAATCGCGAGCTGAGTATCATCCGTATAGCTATCATACTGGATTCCCTTGTCATCAATAATCACAATCTCACCTGGCTTCAAATCACGAATCCATTCAGCACCAATAACCTCAAAAGCACAGGTTTCAGATGAAACAACCACCGCTCCGTTGGCCATTTTCCCGATAGAAAGGGGACGGAAACCATTTGGGTCAAGAGCAGCAATCAACTTGTCCTCAAACAGCAAAATATAGGCAAACCCACCTTTAACTAGGCTGAGCGCTTCCTTGATTTTGCCCATCAGACTAGGATTGTGACTCCGACGAATGAGGTGAGCCAAGATTTCCGAGTCCGAAGTCGCGCTGAAAATCGCTCCTCTTTGTTCCAGTTCTTTCTTGAGAGAGGCTGCATTGGTTAGATTTCCATTATGAGCCAAACCAAACTGCATATCGTGAAAACGGAAGAGGAAAGGCTGGATATTATCTACAGAAGCTTCGCCAGCAGTCGCGTAACGCACATGCCCAATCGCACCAGTTCCCGTCAATTTATCCAAATTAGCAGGATTTCTGAAGACTTCTGATAAAAGTCCCATGTCACGATGGCGCTTCAATTGTCCCTGATCATTGGAGAGGATTCCTGCCCCCTCCTGACCACGGTGCTGAAGACTATGGAGACCAAAATAGGTCAATTTAGCAGCATCTGGATGTCCCCAGATACCGAAAACACCACATTCTTCATTAAGAGATTTTACTTCGTATGTCATTTTATATACCTAATTTTTATTTGTGTAGCACCAAGAGCTAAATCTACATGACTTTTACATTACTGATACCATCTATTAGAAAATCTGCAAGTCTTATTTTCCAGTAAAGTATTTAACCGCCGACGCGAACAGGTGCTGGTCTTTATTTCCTGGGATGTTTTGGAAAAGACCGTCTTCATAACGTTCTGAGTGTCCCATCTTACCGATGATTTGACCGTTCTTGCTGGTAATTCCTTCGATGGCATGGACAGAACCATTCGGATTGTACTTAGAATCCATGCTAGGTTTGCCTTCAAAATCAACATATTGGCTGAAGATTTGTCCATTGACACGAAGCTCTGCAAATTCCTCAGCCGTCACGACAAATTTCCCTTCACCGTGTGAAACAGGAATAGCGTGGATATCGCCCACTTCTACTCCAGCCAACCATGGCGAGTTGGTATTGGCAATGCGAGTTTCTACCATCTTGGCCACGTGCTGGTTGGCATCATTGTAGAAGAGGGTTGGACTAGTACTGCTGGCATCTTCGAAGTTCCCGTATGGAAGAAGACCTGATTTGACCAAGGCCTGGAATCCATTACAGATACCAATAATCAAGCCACCACGGGCGATAAAGCTATCAATAGCTGCACGCACTTTTTCATTGAGAAGGATGTTGACGATAAACTTAGCTGAACCATCTGGCTCGTCCGCAGCTGAGAAACCACCTGCAAAGAAGAGGATGTTAGCCTTGCCGATGTTGTCAACCATAGTTTCAACTGACTTGACAATAGCTTCTTCATTCAAGGTCACAAATGGCACCAAGTTGACCTCTGCGCCTTCTTTTTCGAAAGCCTTAGCTGAGTCATATTCTGAGTTGGTTCCTGGGAAGACTGGGATATAGACCACAGGTTTTTCAACCTTTTCTTTTGCTTTAATCACAACATCTGATACCACAGCTGGTACTTCAGCCAGTTCTTTGGCTTGAGCAAATTCTGTTGGGTAAACTTCTTCCAGTTTTCCTTGGAAGGCACTGTCAAGCTTGTGTCCATCTAGCTTCACACCGTTGACAAGGAGTGTAAAGTCTGCTTTCGTTTGACCGATTCTCTCTACTCCAGCAATTTCTTCAGGAGATGTAAAGACAAATCCACCCAATTGAGCTGTCAAAGCTGTCTCAAGTTCAGGCAAGATCACCTCTGCACCGATATGGTTCCCAAAGGTAGCAAGTGCCAAACTTTCAAGCACACCACCGTATTTAACAGCTGAAGCTGCTGTTACTTTGTAAGCCTTTTGAAGGGCTTCAAACTGAGCAAAGTTTTTCTTAATTAAGGCAAAATCAATCTCTGCAGCAAGAGCTTGACCTGGGATGTAGTAGATGTTTTCCCCAGCAACTTTAAATTCTGGAGAGAGCACCTTACGGCTATCTGCTGTTGTCACTCCAAAAGCAACCAAGGTTGGTGGTACGGTCAATTCTTCAAAGGTACCAGACATAGAGTCCTTACCACCGATAGATGGCAAGCCAAGCTGAATCTGAGCTTCGATGGAGCCTAGGAGAGCTGCCACTGGCTGACCAAAACGCTCAGCTTGTTTGTCCATGCGCTCGAAGTACTCTTGATAAGAGAAGCGAGCCTTAGACCAGTTGGCACCCGTAGCAACCAATCGAGCAGTTGCTTCGATCACCGCATAGGCAGCACCGTGGTATGGAGACCATTCTGCTACATATGGATTGAATCCTTGAGCTATGACAGACGCAGTGTGAGTCACTCCGTGTTGAACTGGCAACTTCTGCACAGAAGCCTCAGTTGGTGTGAGTTGGTAGCGACCGCCAAGTGGGTGATTAACCGTAGAGCGTCCAACAGAACAGTCAAAGATAGTCTGTAATCCTTTTTGACTCGCATGGTTGAGGTCAGATAAAACCGTAAGGGTATCTGCTTCAAGTGTGTCAGCAGATGTTTGACGTTCTTCTGGAAGTTTAGCATCCTTGTCTACAACCTTGGCATCAACGACTACGCGCACACCGTTTGTATCAAGGAAACGACGTTCCAAGTCCACGATGGTTTCACCATTCCAGTGCATGACTAGATTTGGTTTTTCAGTCACTGTCGCCACCACAACAGCATCAATATTCTCTTTGTTACATTCAGCAACGAAGGCATCCACATCCTCAGGACGAACCACCACAGCCATCCGTTCTTGAGATTCAGAGATGGCAATTTCTGTGCCATTCAAGCCCTGGTATTTAAGAGGCACCTTGTTAAGGTCAATTTCCAGACCGTCTGCTAATTCACCGATAGCCACACAGACTCCACCAGCACCAAAGTCATTAGATTTCTTGATAAGACGAGTGACATTGCCATTACGGAAGAGGCGCTGAATCTTACGTTCTTCGATGGCATTCCCTTTTTGAACCTCAGCTCCAGCAGTTTCCACAGACTCAACCGTTTGAACCTTAGAAGAGCCCGTCGCACCACCGACACCATCACGTCCAGTCTTACCT
Organism: Streptococcus mitis; assembly: GCA_946190205.1. Lineage (GTDB taxonomy): Bacteria > Bacillota > Bacilli > Lactobacillales > Streptococcaceae > Streptococcus > Streptococcus mitis_DI. The sequence goes on from CAMHZO010000009.1 coordinate 46,937, forward strand.
CCAAGGAGGATAATGACATCACCCGCTTCCGGTTTTTCACGGACAACATTGCCCTTAGGAGCCGCTCCGACAACAGCACCAAGCTCCATGCGTTTAGCTACAAAGCCTGGGTGGAAGTACTCACGAACGTAGGTCGTCGCAAGCCCAATTTGGTTGCCGTATGAAGAATAACCATGAGCCGCTGTTTTAGAAATGACTTGTTGTGGCAATTTCCCAGCGCGAGTTTCTGAAATCGGTGCGGTAATATCACCCGCACCTGAGATACGCATAGCTTGGTAGACATATGAGCGACCTGACAATGGGTCACGAATGGCTCCACCAATACAGGTAGCAGCCCCACCAAATGGCTCAATCTCAGTTGGGTGATTGTGGGTTTCGTTTTTAAACATGAGGAGCCATGGTTCTTTCACACCATCAACGTCCACTTCGATTTCTACTGAGCAAGCATTGATTTCGTCTGACACTTCCATGTCATCCAAACGTCCATTAGCACGCTCATAACGACCGAAAATAGTCGCCATATCCATCAAGGTTTGCGGTTTTTCAGAACGCCCCAACTCATCACGCATAGCAATATACTTATCATAGGTTGACTGCAATTGTTTTTGGAATTTAGAAGCTGAGAAATCAATCTTCTTCAACTCAGTCTCAAACGTCGTGTGACGACAGTGGTCAGACCAGTAAGTATCCAAAACCTTGAGTTCTGTTTCCGTCGGCACGCGCCCGATTGACTTGAAATAGTCTTGGATAAAGAGCAAATCATCCACTTCCATTGCCATCCCTTGCTCGGCTTTGTAGCGGGCAAAATCTTCTGCTGTATAGCTTTCAAAGAAAGTCAATTTAGGAATGGTCTTGTCTGACTCTGAAAATTCCTGCTTGGCAATCCCTGTCGTGATGTCCTTGAAACGAGAATCAACTGGATTGAGCAAGTAGTTCTTGACCGCTTCCAACTCAGTCGCATCAATATCTTTATTCACCAAGTAAAGTTGGGCTGTATTAACCGTTACATCACTCGAACTTCCTAGTAAAAGCAAGGCTTCCTGTGAAGAAGCCGCACGCTGGTCAAACTGTCCTGGCAGGCTTTCAATAGCAAAGAAAGCATAGTTAGCAAGATCCGCCTGCACAGCCGCTTCGTCCAAGACGTGGTCTGTCACCTGCTCAGAGAAGATGTGTTTCTCTGCAGACGCAAACAGGTCCTTAGCCAAGTTAAAGACATCATACACTTGCACAATACGAATACTTTTCAAGCTTGAAAGTCCCAAGTTGTGCTGGAGTTCTCTAACCAAACTCTCTGACTTGACCTGAAAATCAGCCTTTTTTTCAACAAAAATACGTTTATCCATCAATTCTTATTCCTTTATTTCAGCTCTTGCAATGTTCTCAAACGACCTTGAGGTTCTTATTTCAATTCCTGCAATTTCTCCCAAACAATCTCGTAAACGTCGGTTAGTTCTCCCAATCCCCTACGGAGTGAAAGGGTCTGGGAGACCTTTTCAGCCTGAGTCCTTTTAGTTGAGAGACGAAGGTTTTCCGTTACAAACAGATTATTTCAAACCCTGCAATTTCTCCCAAACAATCTCGTAAACGTCAGTCAGTTCACCTAGTCCTCTACGGAAAACATCCTTGTCCATGTGATTGCCATCCGCATCCCACAAACGGCAGTTATCTGGTGAAAATTCGTCTGCCAAGATAATCTTGCCATCCTTATCAAAACCGAACTCTAGCTTAAAGTCAATCAATTTAAGCCCAATCTCAGCAAACCAGGCTTTCAAAAGTTCATTGATTCGACGAGTTTCCTCCTTCAAGTAGGCAATCTGCTGATCATCCGCAATCTTTAGGAATTTCACATGCTCGTCATTGATAAATGGATCATCCAAATCATCATTTTTATAGTAAAATTCGACAATCGGAGTCTCAAATGCGATACCCTCATCCACACCAAAACGTTTTGAAAAGGAACCAGCCGTGTAGTTGCGAAGCACAACCTCGAGAGGAATAATCTCAACCTTTTTATTGAGTTGTTCTGTATCTGAAAGTTTCTCCACAAAGTGAGTCTCCACACCAGCCGCATTTAACTTCTCAAAAATAAAAGATGAAATCTGATTATTCAACACTCCCTTACCTGCAATCCGCTCCTTCTTAATACCATTGAAAGCAGTCGCCTGGTCCTTGTAAGTTGAAATAATAAGATTTTCATCCTCAGTTATATAGATATCTTTAGCTTTTCCCGAATAGATCAATTGTTTTGACATTTTAAAGTTCGCCTTTCGTATTACTTGAGCACATTCTACCATAAAAAACCTAAAATTACAAGAATTTAACCGAATAAACAATAGATGTGTACCGAAAATAGTAAAGAAAAAACTGCAAGAAAAAGATTTCTCACAGTTTAAAAATTATTTAACTCTAAAAACACGAACATTACTCTTTGTTCAAAAATTGATCCAAATAATAACGCAGGTAACTTTTCTTGCCCGTAATCATCTGCAGGCGACCTTCCACCCCGTACCGAAGTTTTGCAGCCTGCTCAGAAGTTAGATTAGTCTCTGCCTCGATTTTAAAGAAATTCCCTTTCTCAGTCTTAGTAGCTGTCGCATCAATACTTGTAATAGTAGAATCTAGGAAAATTTGATTCTTGGCATCATGAGTCGTCGTATAGCGAACAGAATCACCGACCTTAATCCTTGCTACATCTTTTGAACTGAGATAAGCTGTGAGTTTAGCTTTCCCTTCTTTTTCCAAGGACGGATAGAGTTGGGCTAGTAGGGCACCTTCTGCCACCATGGTTGAATCACTGGTCGCAGGATTAAGATGAAGCACCCCATCCTCACTCGCCATAATTTTCCCCTTGTCTAAAAGATTTCCCTGTACCTTCTTACCTGACTCCACCTCCAAGATTTTCTGGTCTAGAAGGGTCAATTCCTGACCAACCTTTGCCAAGTGTTGGGATTTAAGGGACTCTAATTGACTGCTTAATCCTGATGCATAGGCTTGCTGGGTACCTGAACCTGCATACTGGACACGGTAAGTAGCGAGACTAGATTCTAACTGAGAAAGCTGCGCTTCAACTTGCGCAACTGCTTGTGCCTTAGATTGCGGATTTTCCTCGCCCTGAGACTTGTAGGACTGGTAGAGAGAGTAGGCTAGATTCTGACTGGCCAAGGAAGCACCTGTTTCAATAGCTGACTTAGCTGTCTGGTAATCGCGAATTTTAGCCTCTGTTTGACTGATGAGATTGCCGATTTCGGCTTGGGTTTGACTAGCTGCTGCATTCTGGGACGCGATGGTCTCATTTTGTTGCGATGTACTAGCCCTAAGACTGCCTGCTTGGCTGATGTAGTCGCGAAAGGTAGCTTGGTAGCCAAATTTATCCTCCTCCGGAAAGTGGCTCTCCCCTTCTTGCAGGCTCTTCTGCAAATACTCCAATTGCTTTTTTTGATCCTTGAGCATCTCCAACTGACTAGCATAGGTCTCCGCTTGGACACCCTCTGCCCCTTCTTGATATTGAACCAACAGTTCTCCCTTTTTAACCAGCTTATTTTCTTCCAGATGATTGACAAGAATACGATTGTTGCTAGTTGACTGGATATTTGCAAGGATACGACTAGGCTCGACAGTAGCTCTAGTAGACAAACTCATCTCCTTCTCTGCAACAGTTGCAAAGCCAAGTAAAAACATAAGCAGAAGGGACATGGGTACAATCACCCGACTGGAAAAATTATGGTAACGACGATTATAAAACTCCGCACTTTCTAAAAATTCTGGTTTCATCCTCTCCTCTTTCTAGCTATTCACCAAATGGGCGTAAAATCCACCCTGTGCAAGCAAATCAGCATGCTTTCCTTCTTCAACAATCTTGCCCTGATCCAAGACAACAACCTTCTCTGTCCGCTCAGCAATGGTCAAACGGTGAGCGATGAAAATCAAGGTCTTGTCTAAAGCCATGAGATTATCGACAATTCGCTTCTCTGTCAAAATATCCAAACTGCTGGTCGCCTCATCCAAAATCAAGACCGGCGCATCTGTCAAGAGAGCACGCGCCAGAGCAATTCTCTGACGTTGACCACCTGAGATTCCTGCCCCATCCGAAGTCAATTCTGTTTGGTAATTCAGTGGCATGCGCTCAATATCCTCCCGAATCTCTGCCAATTCAACCGCCCGTAAGATATCCTCTTGAGTCGTCCCTTCCTTGGCTCCAAGGAGAAGATTCTCCAAAATCGTTCCGTTAAAGACATAGGGCTGTTGAGGCAGATAGTTGATATACTGGCGCAGAGCTTTTTTATCAATCTGATTGAGATTGACACCACCCAGACTAATCTCTCCCTGACTTGGATCATAAAAATTAACCATCATCTTGGCCAATGTCGTCTTACCTGACCCTGAAATTCCCACAAAAGCCACCTTAGAGCCTTGGGGAATGGTCAAATTGATATCTGACAAGACATCTCGACCATAGCCATACTTGTAGGAAACCTGCTTGAAAGTCATCTCTCCCTTCATCAAACTCAAATCCTCAACTGTTTTCTTCTCCTCAAACTCAGAAGCTACCAGATAAACCTCATTCAGACGGTTATTGGCAACCTGCGCCGTCTGAAGTTTGGTTTGCAGATTGATGATATTTTCCAAAGGATTGGTAAAGTAAACAAGCAAGGTATTATAGGTAATCAACTGCCCCAAACTCATCTTGCCATCCATGACCAGAACAGCTCCCATCCAGAGAATGCCGACATTGAGCAAGAGATGGGCAACTTTTTTCAGAGCCTTTTGCTGACTCTCTGCCCGACTATAGGTAAAGGATTTCTTCAGATAATCCACAAATTCCTTGTCAATTTTTTGGTAACGCTGACTTTCACTGGTCAAGGACTTGATAGTCTCAATACCGTTGATGTCCTCAATGATAGAAGAAGATAAAACCGCATTGGCTTCCATGGTATCCCGATTCATCTTTTCAAACGGCTTCATAAAGGCAAAGATAATCACTGTGTAGATAGGAAGTGCCAATAAGGTCATGAAAAAGAGATTGGTATTTTGTGAAAATAAAACAAGAGAAATAATGACAACCGTTGACACATCTAGGAAAATCGAAAGAATGGTCGAAGCCAGCGCATCAATGATACTGTTGGCATCTGTAAAACGAGACACGATTTCCCCTGTCCGACGTGTCGCAAAAAAGGACATAGGTAGGTGAAAAACATGCTTGATATAGGATAAAATCACGTCAATCGACAAGCGTTGCCCCAAAACAAGTAAGAGATACTCCTGAGCGTAAGACAAGACCTGCTGGAGAATATAGACGATAACCAGCCCAATAGAAATGATCCCCAGCGTCGAACGCATCTGATCTGGCACATAGGTATCAATGATAGACTGCAGATAATAAGAACCCACAATATTAATCAAGGTTACCAAGAGTGTTGCCAAAACGATATTAGCAATCAAGCCACGCTGCTTCACTAATATAGGGATAAAAGAGAGCAGACCATTCTTTTGATCCTTATGAGGCTTGTAGTCTGGACTAGGTGCCATAAAAAGAGTCACTCCTGTCCATTCTTCCGCAAAACGCTCACGTGGCAGTTTGGTCAATTTCACCCCAGGATCCGGATCAGCAATATGAATGCTATCCTTATCCTGCCCAGTCACCACATAGTAGTGGAGCAATTTCCCTTCCTTAAGCACATGAGCAACAAAAGGAAAGGTCAAATCTGGCAAGTCAAAAAGCGTCATATCCGCCTTAATGGCTCGCGTCTCAAAACCAATCTCCTCTGCCACCTTGACCAAGCCCAAAGCCGTCGTCCCATCCATGGTCGTCTTGGCCAATTCTCGTAAGTGTGCCAAAGAATAATAACTACCATAGTAGCCAAAAACCATAGCCAATGAAGTTACACCGCAGTCCATCTGATCCACCTGCGGACGATAGTGACGTTTCCCAAATTTCATATTCATCTCCTTTTTCCTAATACTCAATGAAAATCAAAGAGCAAACTAGGAAACTAGCCGCAGGCTGCTCAAAACACTGTTTTGAGGTTGTAGATAGGACTGACGAAGTCAGTCACATATATACGGCAAGGCAACGTTGACGTGGTTTGAATTTGATTTTCGAAGAGTATAAACTCATCTGATAATAACTATCTTACCCCAATCCCCAAACAAAAACTGGACTTCCTCCCCAAATGCGCCTATCTCCCTCCCAACTGCACTTTTCGGATAAAAAAATAGGCAGAACAAACGTCCTACCTACTAAAAATATGGTATGAAAGGAAATTGATGTTTTACTGTCACCCTAGGCAAGCTTGGAACAAATAAATCATTGATAGTAACATTTATGACATCCTATTTATTACTTCAATTACTAATGTCCCTGCTATTTCTAAGCCACCTCTGGTACGATCTATTCATGGTCAGAATAGATAACACCGTTCTAAATTACGATTCATAGTTACTCCTTTTTTTGATTCGTTACTATAAGACACCTATTCCCTATAGAACGTCTACTGCTTCAAATTTACCTATTCTTTTTTTGTTTACTTCTATATAAAAGAATGAATACCATCATAAATAATGCAATCGTGGGTATATTAAGATTATCAAACCAAGTAGGTAAAGATACTTTATTCATATCAGCTACTAATCTGATGATTATATAGGACATCGAACTAAGTAATACCATTATTTCAGGCCAAACTTTCAATACTGATTTAACGAATTTCATATTAAACTCCAATGCGATGCATTCTTAGATTCTAGCCTAGCTATTTTCAGCGCAGACTAACAAGTCATTCTTAACTGTTTACTCTACTCGCTTTTTATTGACCTTATATCCTAGATAAAAGAGCCCAAATAAAACGGGGTAAATTTCTGGATAAAATAGGGTATTGATCGGATTTCTCAAAATCAAATACGTTGCGATGTAGATTATGAGCGATACGGTAAAATAACCCTCAGCAAAAGCTAATAAAAATGTTTTAATAGCAAACTCCTTTCTTTTTCCTCTTACTTATCTATTCGAAAAAGAAATCAAAAAAATAAGAATATCAGAAATTTTTCCGACATTCTTATTGATAAACTCATCCAAGTCTAACAGATATTAGACATTGAGATGTTTTTTTAGGGTTCTTCTGGCTGTTCGTGATACGGGGAAATGCAAGCCTTCTAACAAGGTCACTTCTGTGGCAGTCATCTCTTCAATTGCCTGTAAACTGACTAAAGTATTGCGATTGGCATAGACAAAGTAATCTTTTTCAGCCTTGGCAGCGATATCCTTGAGACTGCCATAAATGGTCTTGATAGAGTGATTGGCATAATAGACCTTGATACGGTGGGATTCCACTGAGGTTTCAAAGGCTAAAATCTCATGGTAGGGCAGAGTAAAGCCCCGTCTTCCCTCAAAACTATAGGTGAAGAGACGCATATTTTCCCTCTTGTCCACTGCCAGTACATAGTCCAGACAGCGCTCCAGCTGATGACGGTAATCTTCCTCTGGTTGATCCTTAGAAATAAAATCCAAGGCAGACAAGTGATAGCGAAAAGCTAGAGGCAAGGCCTCCGAGTGCGTGGACACAAAGACAATGCTTGTAAAAGGATCCCGCTCCCGAACCTGTTGAGCAACCTGAAAACCCCGTTCACGCTCTCCATCAATCTCTAAATCTAATAAATAGAGCTGATAATGATCAAAATACTGAGAATACTTTTCAACATCCCCATAGTTTTTGGCAATATCAATTTCCAATCTTAAATTGCGAGAGCGACCGATATCCAGCAAAGTCTGCTCTATCCGTCCTTGCTGGACTCTATCGTCTTCCAAAACTAAAATTCTCATTCCTCTCCCCCTCGTTTCTCATCCTTAAATGGTAATTCTAAATCTTGTCTAAAAGTCGTTTCTCCTAACTGGGTATCTAAGTTTAAATCATAATGAAAAACCATATCCTCCAAGGTCGCTAAGCCCAGTCCACTGTGGTTTCCCTTTGTCGAATAACCCTTTTGACTGAGAATGCTGGGATTCAGTTCTCCTTTCTTACGAGTGTTTTCAATGATAAAACGAACACTCCTACCATCAGCCAACAAAGCAACCCGAATCTGCGGATTTTCAGCCTCACTGGCTGCTTCTAAAGCATTTGTCGTGAGGATAGAGAGGATACGGATAGCCTCCAACATCGGCAATGCTAGTTCTTCTACGACCCCCACCGTCTCCAAACTAAAATGAATTCCTTGCTTATCAGCCACAATCATGGCTTTTGCCAAGGTATTGCGAATAGCTATATCATGGATATTGTGAAGATTAAAGGCTGTGTAATCTGCCTTTCTCAGCTTTTCATTTGTCTTTAGAAAGACATCTTGATAAATGGTAGACACCTCAGCCATGTCTCGATTCGCTATGGCAGGCTCCATGCTGGCGACAATCCCTGCAAAATCATGACGGAAACCTCGAACTTCATCATAGAGATGACCCAGCTTATCCACCATTCCTTGCAAGGAACGATTTTCATCTTCCTGTCTCTGAATGGTCTGCTCATCACGATAAACCTGCTCCAAATGCTTGATATAAAAGAGCCAAGAGAAAAAGAGAATGAAAATCAGGAGAGAAATGGTCGTGTCAAAACGAACGTAGAAAGAACTATTTCTATTAGTCATGAACGAAGAGAATATCCTAAATACAGTCAGAGGTAGGATAATGAAAAAACTCTTATGATAGTGGGTTTTGAAAGCGTCTGAAAAGAATAAATCCAAATCCAAAGACCAACGTTTCATCATAACTACTGTTAGTACGATAGCTAATAGGGAAAAAGAAGAGTTAACAATCCCATTACCTACTTCTGATAGCATATCTATATCTAACATCCGAATATAGAACAATACCAATAAATAGCGAATACTCTGATAAAAACTAAAAAGATAGAATGAAAGAAATAACGATTCCCCCTTTTTCTTCCTATTCATATAGAAAATAAGGTAAAAAAAGATTAAAACTTCCAAATACATGATTTCAAAAAAAGTTTTACCAGCTATTGCTTGCATCATTAGTAAATAGACTACGTATCTCTTTTTACGAAATTCCGGTGTAATTTGGTAACCTAGATAGATTGGAGGAATTATAATGGAGACTATCAACAATAAAGCAAATAGAGTTTCCTTAATAAAAGTCAAAATCATACTGTCAAATCACGCTCTCTATCAATCTCTAAATCCAATAAATAGAGTTGGTAATGGTCAAAATACTGAGAATACTTTTCAACGTCCCCATAGTTTTTGGCAATATCAATTTCCAATCTTAAATTGCGAGAGCGACCGATATCTAGTAAAGTCTGCTCTATCCGTCCCTGCTGGACTCTATCATCTTCCAAAACTAAAATTCTCATTCCTCTCCCCCTCGTTTCTCATCCTTAAATGGCAATTCTAAATCTTGTCTAAAAGTCGTCTCTCCTAGCTGGGTATCTAAGTTCAAATCATAATGAAAAACCATATCCTCCAAGGTCGCTAAGCCCAGTCCACTGTGGCTTTCCTTGGTCGAGTAACCCTTTTGACTGAGAATGCTGGGGTTCAGTTCTTCTTTCTTACGAGTGTTTTCAATGATAAAACGAACACTCCTATCACCTGCCAACAAAGCAACCCAAATCTGCGGATTTTCAGCCTCACTGGTTGCCTCCAAGGCATTTTTAGTAAGAATAGATAGGATACGGATAGCCTCCAACATCGGCAATGCCAGCTCTTCAACAACCCCCACTGTCTCCAAACTAAAATGAATCCCCTGCTTATCTGCCACAATCATGACTTTGGCCAAGGTATTACGAATGGCTATGTCATGGATATTGTGAAGATTAAAGGCTGTGTAGTCCGCCTTCCTCAGCTTTTCATTGGTCTTTAGAAAAACATCTTGATAAATGGTAGACACCTCAGCCATATCTTGATTCGCTATGGCAGGCTCCATGCTAGCGACAATTCCTGCAAAATCATGACGGAAACCTCGAACTTCGTCATAGAGATGACCCAACTTATCCACCATTCCTTGCAAGGAACGATTTTCATCTTCCTGTCTCTGAATGGTCTGCTCATCACGATAAACCTGCTCCAAATGCTTAATGTAAAAAAGCCAAGAGAAAAAGAGAATGAAAATCAGGAGAGAAATGGTCGTGTCAAATCGAACGTAGAAAGGATTACATCCCCCAGACATAATGGATGAAAAAAGTCTGAAACCAAACAATAAGGATAAAATCCACATACTTTTCATCACTAACGATTGAAATTTATCTAAAAATAATATATTGAAATCAATTCCCCATCGTCTTAAAATGACAACAGACAAAAACAACGAAATCAAACTAAATACAGAATTAAATCCACTATGCAAAAAATCAGATAGTTCAGAGTAGTCAAATATCAATCGTATTATAAATGTCAAAACCAAATATCGAATACTTTGATAAAACACAAATAGATAAAGTGCAAGAAAGAGAGCTTCTTTCTTCTTTTTCTTTAACACAATCCAAAATATTATATAAAAGAATAATAAATTGGCAACATGCGAGAAACTCGGAAAAACGAAGGTAGTAAATAGCTTCAAAACTACCAAAAGAAATATAGAACGTTTGTCATAAAATGCTTTAGAGAGTTGACTACCTAAATAAATCGGAGGAGCTAAAATATTGATTAAAATCAATATAAACAATAAAAATTCAAGTAAAATAATCATAAATCCGTTTAATTAACCCATTAGTAGCAAAACACTAGCTTTGCTTTGGGAATAGATATCACCAACTGTAAATATCTTCAAATTGTTCCAATTCTACAAATGTATTTTTCATTTTCATGACAAACTCCTTTTCATAATTTTATATCCTCTCTATCCCCTTATAAATCCACAAAAGGCTTTAGTTTCTTTTAAAATATAAGAAATCTAAAGCCTCTTGAAAATGATTTGCACGTTTTAATTTTATATTCGTTGTGAAGATTGCTTATCTATTTATTTTACCACAAGAACCTTGTAATATTCATACTTATTTGGCTGTGTAATCTTAATTTTTTGACCATAGAAACCATCAATTTCTTTATCAAGATAATCTGAAACTCCTGATGGCAAGCGTTTCATCTTAAGAATCTCACCAGATTGATCCGCATAGGCTAGAATGTGATGATGAGTAGTGGTTGCTCCATCATCAATTAATACAAAGTAACCTGTTTTGAGCTTACCTTTCTCATTTTCTAAATAGTATAGTTTATTGTTATTGATTGTAAAGTTGGTAGCTCCAAGACGAAGTCGTGCACCTGGATTTTCTAAATAGACATCATTGCCAACTTTTTTAATCTCTGAATAGGTTGTCATTGCTGGGATATTAACCACACGATGTCCATTTTCATCAAAGTAGTAGCGATTTGGTAAGTTTTGGAAGTTCTGTACAACTGCCTTAGGATCAATATCTTGTCCTTCTTCTTTATTATCCACTAAAGCTAAGGTTGTATTTGAAACCACATCCCCATATTTATTAGAAAACTTTTTAAACTCTGGCTTGATGTACCAAGCATTTTTTTCAACAATGACTCCATCTTTTCTATGAATAAGATGATAATCATACCCGTCAGATAAAGTAACAATATTTGTGATAATTGTATCATCCGCTTGAGATTGTTCAACCTGACTTGGGAGTTTGGTTAACAGATATCCATCCTTACCAATGACATAACTTTCCCCATCACTGGCTGGAACAGCTCTGTCTGCGACCATAGCACCTGATTTTTCAAAGTAAGACCATTTACCATTTGGAGTCGCCCATCCTGTTGCCATAGCGCCACTGCCTTTGAGGTAATACCATGTAGATCCTTCTTCGTACCAGCCAGTACGCATAGCGCCACTATCTGCTAGTGAATACCAAGTATTGCCGTCTTTGAGCCAGCCTGTCTGCATTTTACCAGTGCTGTCAAAGTGATACCATGAGCCAGCATTTTGTACCCATTTATCCTTAGCTAGACTGCCATCTTGAGAAAGATTCCAGTCAGCACCATTTTTAACCCAAGTATCTGCAGCCTGTGCTTGATTGATAGACAAAAGTAGACCAGCACCTGCAAGCAGACCAAGAGTGAGTAGTTTAGATTTTTTCATAGCCATTTCCTCCTATTCTATAGCGAAATGAACATGACTTCCTAGTAAACAAAGCTGTTCGCTTTTTCGTTTTACTCTGTCAGACATCTTATTTCACAACAGAAACATTTCCTGTCTTACTATCGATTTTAACAGTTTGACCGTAGAAACCGTCAATTTCTTTATTAAGATAATCTGAAATTCCTGTTGGCAATCGTTTCATTTTAAGAATTTCACCAGATTGGTCTGCATAAACAAGAATATGATAGTGATGATAGCTTGGTCTATCATCAATCAATGCAAAATAACCTGTTTTGAGTTTGCCATTAGCACCATCTAAATAGTATAGTTTATTATTATTGATTGTGAAGCTGGTAGCTCCAAGAAGAAGTCGTGCACCCGGATTTTCTAGATAGACATCATTTCCAACTTTTTTAATCTCTGAATAGGTGGTCATTTCTGGTAAATTTGTTACGCGACGACCATCTGCCCCAAAGTAATACCTGTTTGGTATGTTTTGGAAATTTTTCACGACAGCTTTAGGATTAATTTCTTGTCCTTCTTCTGTATTATCTACTAAAGCCAACATCGTATTGGAGACTTTATCTCCATATTTATCAGAAAACTTCTTAAATTCAGGTTTGATGTACCAGGCATTCTTTTCAACAATGACTCCATCTTTTGTATAAATAAGGTGATAATCATAACCATCAGACAAAGTAACAATATTTGTGATAATTGTATCATCCGCTTGAGATTGTTCAACCTGACTAGGTAGTTTGGTTAACAGATAGCCACCCTTACCAATGACATAACTTTCTCCATCGCTGGCTGGAACAGCTCTGTCTGCAACCATAGCACCTGAGTTTTCAAAGTAAGACCATTGACCATTTGCAGTTGCCCATCCTGTTGCCATAGCGCCACTGCCTTTTAGGTAGTACCAAGTAGCCCCTTCTTTATACCAACCCGTACGCATAGCGCCACTATCTGCTAGTGAGTACCATGTATTTCCGTCCTTATACCAGCCAGTGCGCATAGCCCCACTGTCTGCGAGCGAATACCATGTATTCCCATCTTTGAGCCAGCCTGTCTGCATTTTCCCAGAACCGTCAAAGTGGTACCAATAACCAGCATTTTGTACCCATTTATTTTTAGCAAGACTGCCATCTTGAGAAAGATTCCAGTCAGCACCATTTTTAACCCAAGTATCTGTAGCCTGTGCTTGGTTGATAGATAAAAGTAGACCAGCACCTACAAGCAAACCAAGTGTGAGTAATTTAGATTTTTTCATAGCCATTTCCTCCTTTATTGAATAGTTATAAAAAGATATTTTTCCATCATAAACATTCTACATAACTCCTAATAATCTTTAAGAGTCAACCAACACCTTCTTTCTATCATCATTGCCCACCCCACACCTTTATGATATACTAAATATAAATATTTTCTTAAAACTTCTACTTTTGGAACATTTTTGGAGGCAAAAATATGCGGTGGGATATTGGTTCAGTTTATAAATACATTCGTAAGTCAAAAGGGATCACACAAAATGAGGTCTGTGGTGACTACATTACTCATTCTAACTTGTCGAAGTTTGAAAATAATCACTCTACTCCTAGGTATGATACTATGGAGTTGCTTTTGAGGCAAATTGATATGAGTTTCGATGAATTTCATTATATTTGTCAACATTACCAAATGGATTCTCGTAAGAAATTATTTTCAGAATATTATCAAGTCATTTCTTCACCTAATCTAGAAGAAATGAAGACACTGCTATCAAAATGTCAAATTTATCTAGATGAAGTGCAGAATGATATCCCAATAGAACATGCTGTGAAAGAACTAACCATTTTTATAGAAGTGATTGAAAATCAGTTTTCCGATAAAGCCCAAGCCTTGGCTGAAGAGTTATGGAAAGAATTGGAAAAAAGAGATCAGTGGTTCCTCTCAGATTTACGGTTGTTAGTGATGATCATTTTCCATTTCCCTGTTGATTCACTAGAAATGCTACGTCAAAGACTTGTAAAATCTCTAAATAAATACACAGATTATCGTCCAATTCAAAGTATTCATTACTCCATTCTAGCCAATATGACACGAATGTACCTTGAAGCAAATAAGAAAGATGCCTGTCTATGCTTAATTCAAGAATGTCTTGATTTAGCAAAAATATTGAAAAGATACGATTTATTAGGTGTAGCTCAAGTACGTCTGGGAATTGTTAATGAAGATCATGCTATGATTAATAAAGGATTATCCTTACTCGAATCAACAGATGAAAGTCGATTACTAAGGGAAATGAAAAGAGAAGTTCGTGATTATTATCAAGCAGATTTTTTTGAAACAGAGGGCTAACAGTAACTATTATTTTATGAATAAAAGCGAACATGACTTCCTAGTATACAAAGCTGTTCGCTTTTTCGTTTTACTCTGTCAGATAGTTTATTTCACAACAAAAACATTGCCTGTTGAACCGTCATATCGAACAGTTTCTCCATAAAAACCTGAAATTCCCTTTTCAATAAGATCACTGAGATCATTAGGCAAAACTTTCATCTTCACGATTTCACCAGATTCATCTGCATAGCCCAAAATATGGTGATCTTTAGATAATAATCCGTCCATAAACATTGTAAAATATCCAGTTACAAGTTGATCATTGGCACCTCTTAGATAAAGTTTATTGTCATTAATTGTCAATCCAGATGAGTCTAGACTAATAACTGGACTTGAGTTTTTAAGATAAAGTTCAGACCCAACTTTTTGAATAGGGAAGTGAGTAGTGAATTCTGGTAGATTCGCAACCTTACGTCCATCTGCTCCAAAGTAATACTTATTTGGTAAGTTTTGGAAATTCTTTATGACAGCTTTAGGATCAATTTCTTCCCCTGGTTTTTTATTATCAGTAATAGCATCTAAAGTATTTCGTTTTACATCGCCAATCTTTTGATAAGAAAAACGTTCAACAATAGGTTTGATATACCAGGCATTCTTTTCGATAACAACTCCATCTTTCTTATGATGAACAAGGTGATAGTCATAACCATCAGACAAAGTAACGATATCTGTAATAACTGTATCATCAAAAGGATCTTGTTCAACTTCACTTGGAAGTCTGGTTAACATATAACCATCCTTACCAATGACATAACTTTCCCCATCGCTTGCTGGAACAGCTCTATCTGCTACCATAGCACCTGATTTTTCAAAGTAAGACCATTGACCATTTGCAGTCGCCCATCCTGTTGCCATAGCGCCACTACCTTTGAGGTAATACCATGTAGATCCTTCTTTGTACCAACCTGTACGCATAGCTCCACTATCTGCTAGTGAGTACCAGGTGCTGCCTTCCTTGTACCAGCCAGTGCACATAGCTCCACTATCTGCTAGTGAATACCAAGTATTGCCGTCTTTGAACCAGCCTGTCTGCATTTTACCAGAACCATCGAAGTGATACCAAGAACTAGCGTTTTGTACCCATTTATTTTTAGCGAGACTGCCATCTTGTGAAAGATTCCAATCAGCACCATTTTTAACCCAAGTATCTGCAGCCTGTGCTTGGTTGATAGATAAAAGTAGACCAGCACCTGCAAGCAAACCAAGAGTGAGAAGTTTAGATTTTTTCATAGCCATTTCCTCCTAAAATAGATAAATCCAAAGCAAGAAAATCCAATAGAAACGAAGTCAAAAGAGATTCCAGGTTCATTAACTTGAACCACTCAGACATCCTAACATTTCCACGAACATAAGATAGAGACTAGTTTATCAAAAGTACATAGCCATCACCTTCCCACAACTATAAAATAAATCCTTTTTTATATCTACATTATAGTCCTGTAAAAAAGGAAAGTCAATTAAAATTGTGATTATATTAACATTTTTTGTTCTAACAGAAATCAATTGATATTTTCATTTGATCTTCATTTCTTATCTCCTTTTTGGAGATTGATTTTTCTAATTTCATTATATTCCTTATTTCTCCTCAGATTTCTCCTGTCCCTAGAAAGACTAAATCTGTTCCTAAACGGTCATTTGAACCAAAGAAAAATTCCAAAGCAAATGCCTTGGAACTTCTTATCTTTATTTTGCTTGAATGATTTTAACCACATCTCCTACACTTTGGAGTTGGTCAATTTCCTCATCGCTGATTTCGATATTAAATTCATCTTCCAGCGTCAAGATAAACTCCATCAAGTCAACTGAGTCAGCATCCAAGTCGTCTTTCAGACTCAAGGATTCTGTCACGACAAAGTCCTCTCCCTGTCGCTCTTGGATAATAGTCACAATACGGTCAAAAATTTCTTTTTCTGTCATCTCTTTTATTCTCCTGAAAATTCACGCGCAGTCTGGGCAACTACGTCTGTTTCTAGCATGGTACGAATCTGGCGAATCGTACTATAAACAGCCTTGGCATCGCTTGAGCCATGAGTCTTGACAACCGGTGCCTTGACACCAAACAAGACTGCTCCACCAACATCTGAATAGTTGAGCTGTTTTTTCAAACCTCTGAGGCTGTCCTTGAGAAGGAGGGCACCTAGTTTCGCTCGAAGACCACCACCTGTAATAGCGGTCTTGAGCAAGCCCATGATTCCCATGGCTGTCCCTTCAATGGATTTGAGCACAGCGTTTCCCGTGAAACCATCTGCTACAACAACATCTGCAACGCCATTCATCAAATCACGCGCTTCCACGTTTCCGATAAAGTTTAAACTTTCATCAGCTGCTAGTAATTCGTAAGTTTCCTTACGAAGCGGGTCGCCCTTACTACTCTCTGTTCCGTTATTGAGCAAGCCAACACGTGGTTGCGCAATTCCACGGACATTTTTAGCATAGAAAGAACCTAGAATCGCGTATTGATGGAGGTGCTGGGCTGTATTTTCCGCATTGGCACCGAGGTCCAGCATGTCAAATCCCTTCCCATCTACAGTCGGCAATGTTGACATAAGCCCAGGTCGATCGATATTCTTGATACGACCCACGATGAAGAATCCAGCAGCCAACAAAGCACCTGTATTCCCAGCCGAGAGGACAGCGTCTGCTTCGCCTTCTTTGACAGCCTTGGCCGCCAATACCATACTGGCATTTTTCTTCTTCCGAATAGCTCTCGTTGGTTCATCGTCTGAATCAATCTTTTCATCCGTATGGATAATGCTGACGCGCTCTGTCGCTGTTAGATATTGCTTGATTTTAGCTTCATCTCCGTAGAGTTGAACCTCGATATCTGAAAAGTCAGCTAGGGCTTGATTGACACCCTCAACGATGGCTTGGGGTGCGTAATCGCCCCCCATGGCATCTACTGCGATTTTTTTCATTTCTTTTCCTCTTTTAGTAATTGTCCCCAGTCTGATAGGGAATCAATAAATTTCTTTGATTTTAGGTGAATCCCAACGTACTCTTCGTAGAGTTGATCCATAAATTGGCGTAGTTCTTTCTTGATTTCAGGCTTGAGCGAAATGGTCTCCAAGGTCTCAAAATTAATAGCTTGAAACTGATTGAGCAGATAGGGGATATTGGGATTGAGATGGCAACGTCTCTCATCTTCATGATAATGCTCTGGACAGAGGCAGGCTCCATATTTGAAAGAAAAGTCAAAAGCCTGACCGACCCGATGGCAGAATACACACTCATTAAAATTGAGGCTGATCCCAAATCTGGTCAAGATTTGAATTTCAAAAATATTGGTCAAAACCTGATAATCCAAGCCTGCCTCCATCAACTCCAAAGTCTTTTGCAAAAAAGCAAACAAGGGAGCATCCTGCTGATTGTCCTGCAAACTAGCATCTGCAAGAGCCGCTACATAGGTCGCATAGGCCATGACAAAGAGATCGCTATTAATATTGGGAAAAGTCATCACCTCATGATAGTCCTCGATGTAACTAAGCCCATCATCATTGATTCGCAAGAGAAATCGAGCCAGAACCAAGGGCTGAATAACCGGCGCCAGCTTAGACTGGCCAGCATGTTTAACGAAAAACATACGCTTGCCAGCCTGCTCAGTAAAAATCTTGACGAGCTTATCATCCTCACGAAAATTGCGATTGTAGAGCACCAAGCCTTGACTCGTGATAGACTGAATCATGATTCTCTCATGTACTCCTCAAGTCGTTTCATGGCTTCTTTGATAGTCTCCATGCTGGCTGCATAAGATAGGCGAACATAACCTTCACCATAACGCCCAAAGGCTGCTCCAGGGATAAAGGCAACAGCCTTCTTCTGAGCAAAATCCTTCAGAAAAGCAAAGGAATCTTGATTGTAGCCAGCTGGAATCTTAGCAAAGATATAGAAGGCACCGTCTGGTTTGATAATCTCAAAACCAAGAGCAGTCATTTTCTCGATAATATAATCTCGACGCTGGATGTATTCCTTCTTCATAGGATCCGCATCGTTTTTACCAGCCGTCAAGGCTTCCACCGCAGCATGTTGAGCCATGGTATTTGCGGCAGTAACCAAGTACTGGTGACTCTTGATCAACTGGGCTGTAAAGGCCGCAGGAGCGAAAATCAGACCCAAACGCCAACCTGTCATGGCATGTGATTTAGATAGACCATTGATAATAATAGCCTGATCTCTCAACATAGTTCCCAGAGACACATGGGCTTCGCCTGTGTAGGTCAATTCTGAGTAAACCTCATCACAGACAACGAAAATCTCATACTTGCGTAAAACAGCTGCCAAGGCCTCCAATTGTTCCCGACTGTAAGTAATTCCTGTCGGATTGGCTGGATAGTTGAGAATAACCGCCTTGAGCTTGTCACCCTGCTCCAAAATGGCCTTCTCCAACATTTCAGGAGTCAAGACAAAACCATTTTCAGTTGTGTCAATCTCGACAATCTCTGCCCCAACTAGATTGACAATCGGTTCATAACCTGGATAGGCAGGAGCTGGCAAAAGTACCTTGTCTCCCTCTTCCAAAATAGCCGTCAAAGTAGCAGATAAAGCCTCTGTCGCCCCAATTGTAACCAAGATTTCATTTTCAGGAGCATAGTCCAGTTGGTACTTTTCCTTAACAAAGTCACTGGCCGCCTTACGTAGAGTCAGCAGACCACTCATTCCTGTATAGTAGGATTGGTTCTGATCAATCGCTCGCTTGGCCGCCTCCTTGACATGATCTGGCGTTGTAAAATCAGGTTCCCCCAAGGTCAAACGCAAGACCCCAGGAATCTCAGAAATAGCCTGGTCAAACTGACGAATCAACGAAACTTGAATCTTATCTAACTGTTTATTAAAGCGCTTAGTTAAGTCCATAGATACCTCCTACTTTCAAAACGTATCTCTATTATACTACAAAAGCCCCCCGACCGCAAAAATACATGATAGAATAACTTTCCACTTTCTATTTTACTTTTCCTGTTTAAAGGTCTATAATGGTAACAGATTCTATTTGGAGGTTTTTATGTCATTTCTATCAAAAAATGGAGCAGGTATCTTGGCCTGCTTTCTCATTTCTATCGTATCTTGGTACTTAGGAGGATTCTTCCCTGTTATTGGCGCGCCCGTTTTTGCCATTTTCATAGGCATGCTCCTACATCCCTTTCTCTCGTCCTATAAACAACTGGATGCTGGGTTGACCTTTAGTTCTAAAAAATTGCTCCAATATGCCGTTGTCTTGCTTGGTTTTGGTCTCAATATCTCGCAGGTCTTCGCAGTTGGCCAATCTTCGCTCCCTGTCATCCTGTCCACTATCTCAATAGCTCTGATTATTGCCTACTTCTTCCAGCGCTTCTTTGCACTGGATACAAAACTGGCTACCTTGGTTGGAGTAGGTTCTTCCATCTGTGGGGGTTCTGCCATTGCGGCGACAGCGCCTGTTATTGATGCTAAGGAAAAGGAAGTAGCCCAAGCCATTTCCGTTATCTTTTTCTTCAATGTCTTGGCTGCGCTCATCTTTCCAACCCTCGGCACCTGGCTTCATCTATCCAATGAAGGCTTCGCCCTCTTTGCAGGGACTGCGGTCAACGACACTTCCTCTGTAACGGCTGCCACCAGCGCTTGGGACAGTCTTTACCAAAGCAATACCCTCGAGTCTGCAACCATTGTTAAACTCACACGTACTTTGGCCATTATCCCTATCACGCTCTTTCTATCCTACTGGCAAAGTCGCCAACAAGAAAACAAGCAAAGCCTACAACTGAAAAAAGTCTTCCCACTTTTTATCCTTTACTTTATCCTTGCCTCTCTCCTCACTACACTACTCACCTCTCTAGGTGTGTCCAGTAGTTTCTTTACCCCTCTCAAACAACTCTCTAAATTCCTTATTGTCATGGCCATGAGTGCTATCGGTCTCAAAACCAATCTGGTCGCTATGGTCAAATCCAGTGGAAAATCCATTCTTCTCGGAGCCATCTGCTGGATAGCCATCATCCTCACTAGTCTTGGTATGCAGATCCTTATCGGCATTTTCTAATACTCTTCGAAAATCTCTTCAAACCACGTCAACGTCGCCTTGCCGTAAGTATGGTTACTGACTTCGTCAGTTCTATCCACAACCTCAAAACTGTGTTTTGAGCTGACTTCGTCAGTTCTATCTGCAACCTCAAAACTGTGTTTTGAGCAACCTGCGGCTAGTTTCCTAGTTTGCTCTTTGATTTTCATTGAGTATAACACAAAAGGTAGCCCTCCAGCTACCTTTTTCTTATGCTTCCTCAATCAAACGAGTATGTTCTCTCTTAATGCAACGATTCATCACGATATCATCACATCCACCAGCACGCAAGATCTCTTCCGCTTCTAGACTTTCAAGTCCTAGCTGTGCCCAAAAAATCTTGGCATCAGCTTTGAGAAAATCACGCGCCACATCTGGCAAAAACTCACTGCGCCGGTAAACATTGACAATATCTACAGGAAAAGGAATCTCAGCTAGACTAGCATAAGCCTTTTCACCCAATATTTCACCACCTGCCGCCTTGGGATTGACTGGGATGATTTTATAACCCCGAGCCTGCATTTCCTTGGTCACTCGATTGCTAGTTGTTTCTTCACGGTCTGACAAGCCCACCACAGCAAGGGTTTTACTCATTGCGAGATACTGACGAATCACGCCATCACTTGGATTGATAAATTCTTGACTCATAGAAATCCTCCTTTTTCATCAGTATAGCACATTTTGAAAAGGCTTGCATAATTCTACTACAAAAAAGGAGGACTAACCCCCCTTTTTATTTAGCCTCGTACCATGTTGCCCCTTCATTTTCATCTGCGATGAGGGGAACACTGAGTTGAATGGCTTCTTCCATGGTTTGTTTGACCAATTTTTTCATCTCTGCTAGTTCCGATTTAGGCACTTCAAGGACGATTTCATCGTGCACTTGCAGAAGCATCTTAGTCTGATAACCACCTGCCACTAAGGCTTTATCCAG
This sequence comes from Streptococcus mitis, assembly GCA_946190205.1. Lineage (GTDB taxonomy): Bacteria > Bacillota > Bacilli > Lactobacillales > Streptococcaceae > Streptococcus > Streptococcus mitis_DI. The sequence continues at coordinate 68,363 of CAMHZO010000009.1, forward strand.
CTGGATCATAGCAATCTTAAGAATATCTGCTGCCGAACCCTGGATAGGTGAGTTGATGGCCGTTCGCTCTGCAAAACCACGAATATTGAAGTTGCGCGAATTGATATCTGGCAACTCACGACGACGCTTGAAAAGTGTCTCCACATAGCCCTTATCACGCGCCTCACGTACCACTTCATCCATGTAGTTTTTAATACCTGGAAAGCGTTCAAAGTAGGTATCAATGTAGGCTTTGGCTTCCTTACGGCTAATGCCTAAATTATTAGACAAACCAAAGTCTGAAATCCCGTAAACCACTCCAAAGTTGACAGCCTTGGCATTGCGACGGTCGTTTGCAGTCACATCCTCAGGACGCTCAATGCCAAAGACCCTCATGGCTGTCGAAGTATGGATATCTGCCCCCTCTTGGAAGGCCTTAATCAAGTGTTCATCCTTAGAAATATGCGCCAAAACGCGCAATTCAATCTGTGAGTAGTCCGAACTAAGTAGTACACTATCCTCCCACTCTGGCACAAAAGCCTTACGAATGAGACGACCTTGTTCCAAGCGAACAGGGATATTTTGCAAGTTTGGATCCACACTAGACAGACGTCCAGTCTGGGTCAAATCCTGAACATAGCGAGTATGAATCTTGCCATCCGCCAAAATCCAGTCCTGCAAGCCAATCACATAAGTAGATTGAATCTTGGCAATCTGACGGTAATCCAGGATTTTCTTAACAATCGGAGCAATAGGAGCCAAGCGTTCCAAGACATCCACCGCTGTCGAGTATCCAGTCTTAGTTTTCTTAGTGTACTCTAGAGGAAGTCCCAATTTTTCAAAGAGAAGGACACCCAACTGCTTAGGCGAGTTGATATTAAACTCCTCACCAGCCAACTCGTAAATCTCTTGAGTGAGTTTTTCAATGACAAGCTCATTTTCAGCCTGCATCTCAAGTAAGGTCTCTTTCTTGACCGTAATACCAGCAATTTCCATCTTGGCAAGAACAAAGGCCAGAGGTTGCTCCATATCATAAAGAAGCTCTAATTGTCCATTTTCGCTGAGTTTTTCAAGTAAAACAGGCTCAGTCTCAACCAAAACTGCAAGCTTACGAGCTAAATGCTCCAAGAATTTCTCACGTTCAGGAATGGCCTTCTTGACTCCCTTACCATAGAAAGTCTCATCATCGACCAAGTAAGTCTGACTATAAAGACTAGCAATAGTCGCAATTTCATTGTCCTCCACAGTCGAAAGGAGGTATTTAGCCAAACGGCTATCAAAAGCAGGTGCCTGCAAATCCACACCCAAACGATGCAAGAGAACTTTAGCCTTCTTAAAGTCATAAACTCTCAGAGGTGTTTTTTCTAAAAAGTCCTTGAAAATAGACTCTTGCAAAAGTTCAAGTTTGTCTGTGGCATAGAGCTTATCCCCACAAGACCAGGCAAAACCAACCAAATCATCCGTATGGTAATTCTCACCAAAAAGCTCAAAATGGAAGATAGACTCTTCACTCAGCATATCTTGACTAATTTGGTCAACAATAGTAAAATCCAAACTCTCAGCCACATCAGCTGACGACACATTTAAAGCCTGCTTGAGCTGTTTGAAGCCCATCTCATCGTAGAATTTCCCAAGATTTTCCACATCTGGACCACTATAGACCAAATCCTCCAAACCAATCGCAATCGGTGCCTTGGTATCAATAGTCGCCAGTGTTTTAGACAAAAAAGCCTGCTCCTTATCATTGATGAGATTTTCCTTCATCTTAGAAGACTTCATCCCATCGATATTCTCATAAATCCCCTCGAGTGAGCCATGCTCCAGCAAGAGCTTGATACCCGTCTTTTCACCGATTTTGGTCACCCCAGGGATATTATCCGACTTATCACCCATGAGCGCCTTGAGATCAATAAACTGAGTCGGTGTAATGCCCATCTTTTCCATGAGATAGTCTGGCGTAAAGGCCTCAAACTCAGCCACACCTTTTTTGGAAATCTCAACCACCGTATGCTCATCCGTCAGCTGAATCAAATCCTTGTCCCCACTGACAATGGTAATATCAAAACCATCCTGCTCTGCTAGTTTATCCAGTGTCCCAATAATGTCATCCGCCTCATACTGAGCCAACTCATAGTGACGAATCCCCATATAATCCAGCAACTCACGAATGAAGGGAAATTGCTCACGAAACTCATCAGGAGTCTTAGCCCGACCACCCTTATAGTCCGCATACATCTCTGTACGGAAGGTCGTCTTTCCCGCATCAAAAGCCACCAAAATATGACTCGGCTCAACCCGCTCCAACAAATGGCTCAACATCAACTGGAAACCATAAATCGCATTGGTATGCAAGCCAGCCGCATTCTTAAAACGGTCCAACTGCTGATAGAGCGCAAAAAATGCTCGAAAAGCAACAGAAGACCCATCAATCAATAATAATTTTTTCTTATCCATACACCCATTATAAAGGAAAGCACCAAAAAATACCATTGGGAAGAGCCAGACCAAGTATTTTTCATCCTTTTTCCGAATAAATAGATAGAGCCAGAGAATCCAGTAAACCTAGATTTAAAAATGTGCTATAATGAAAGGAGAAAGAATATGGCATTACGTCATCCGGGCATCAGCCCGACCAATGACTTGGTTGCTAAGAAAATCTTTAGCAACCCAGAAATCACTTGTCAATTTATTCGTGATATGCTGGATTTACCAGCAAAAAATGTGACCATTTTGGAGGGAAGTAACATTCACGTCTTGTCTTCCCTGCCCTACTCGGCGCAGGATTTCTATACCAGTATAGATGTTTTGGCGGAGTTGGACAATGGCACGCAGGTAATAATTGAAATTCAGGTGCATCATCAGAATTTTTTCATCAATCGCCTGTGGGCTTACCTTTGCAGTCAGGTCAATCAAAACCTTGAAAAAGTTCGCCAACAAGAAGGCAATACTCACCAAAGCTATAAACACATCGCACCAGTATACGCTATCGCAATCGTGGATAGCAACTACTTCTCAGATGACTTGGCTTTTCATAGCTTTAGTATGCGCGAGGACACGACAGGTGAGGCTTTAACAATTACAAACAATGGACAAGAAAACCATCTAGTCAAGATGGCATTCTTGGAATTAAAAAAATACAGAGAAACCAGCAAAGACAAGCTTCGCAAGCCGTGGTTGGAGTTTTTCGGGAATAAGCCCTTTACCCAACAACCCGAGCGAGTTATCAGCCAGGCAGAACAACTGCTTGACTATAAGAGCTGGTCCGAGGAGGACAGGAAAATGTTTAGTGAACAGCGTAGACGCGAAGAACAAGCCTTGTTAGCACAGGACTATGCCTTGGAACAAGCTGAAGAAAAAGGTTTAGAGCGTGGGAAAGTTGAAGGAAGGGAAGAAGGGAAACTTTTTGCCTTCTTAGACATGGTTCGTCAAGGTCTCCTGACTTCCGAGGTTGCCAGCCAGCAGTTGGGCATGACCGTCACTGAATTTGAGGCACTATTGTAAGTTTATAGAATAAAAGTGAACAAATCTGAAACATCGTTTTGTTCACTTTTTTCTTCTTTTCAACAGAACTCTCACTATAGTCCATATCACAAAAAGAGAAGGTCATAAATCCTTCTCTTTTATATCTTCAACTAATTAGTTTTTGCGTTTCACAAATGGAAGGGCACCAAGGAGCAATCCAAGGAATCCTAATGATGCAATTGCAACATTATCTTTACCACCAGTATTTGGAAGTTCTTTCTTATCTTCAGCTTTTGCAGCTGGGGCTTGATAAGTATTGTCTTTGTTAGTACCTGCTACAGTTGGTGCAACCGCAGGAGTTGATGGTGTATCAGCTGTTGGTGTAGCTGAAGCATCTGTTCCAGGAGCTGATGGTGTTTTTGGTACAAGTGCAGGTTCATTGACAGCTGTAGTATCAGAATTTTCACGCGGTGGATTTCCAGGTGTTCCAACTTTAGCTGGGATTGGAAATTCAGGAGCTGGTTTTTCAGGTCTTGATGGCGCTGTATTTTCTTTATTCGATTCAGGTAATTTACCTTCATTTAATTTTGATAAATCAAATTCAGGTTTATCATTCACAAGATTTAACCAAGCAGCTTTAAGTTCTTCTAATTCTGCTTTAGCTTTATCTAATTCACCTTTCAATCCTTCTACAAAATAATCTTCAGCACCATTTTCTGCATCTTTCACGTCAGATTCGAGTTTTTCAACTTCTTTTTCAAGACGTTTGATTTCAGATTTAATATCTGGAACTTCTGTTTTTGGTTGCTCAGCTGGAGCTTCACCTTCTGGTTTAGATGGCTCAGTTGGAGCATTATCATCATTTACACCACCATTGAACTCAGGAGTATTTTCAGTTGTAGGCGCTTCTTCATCGTTTACTCCACCGTTGAACTCAGGTTTTTCTTCAGTAGTAGCAGCTTCAGCAGCGTTTACTCCGCCATTGAACTCAGGTTTTTCTTCAGCAGTAGCAGCTTCAGCAGCGTTCACTCCGCCATTGAACTCAGGTTTTTCTTCAGCAGTAGTAGCTTCATCATCATTTACTCCACCACTGAAATCTTTAGGTCCTTCACCTTTAGGAACTTCTTTTAAGTTTTCGATATAACCTAAAGTTGCATTATAATCATCAGTTAGCTTGTCAATTTCATCTTTGTAAGCTTTTACTACTTCGTTAACTTCGTCAAATTTAGCTTGTGCATCATCTGCAACAGTCTTAGCAGAAGCAACAGCAGCTTCTAATTTAGTAACAGCATCTTGTAATTTATCCTTAACATCTTGATCAGCATTATTTTTATTAGCTGTTTCAAGTGCAGTTTTAGCTTTTTCTAAAGTTTCTTTTTGTTTATCTAATGCAGCATTTTTTTCTTCTACAGCTTTAGCTTTTTCAGTAGCATCAGCTTTGTCTTTATCAGCTACTTTAGTTAATTTTTCAATTTTTTCAGCGATATCATCAGCGATATCTTGAAGTTTTTTAACGATTGGCTTAGAAGCTTCTTTGTTGTAAGCAGCGTCTAATTTTTCTTTATCAGCAGCTGGAAGCTCAGATAGAGCTTTACCTTCTTGTTTTGTAGCACCGATTTCGTCAGCTTGAGGATCTTGATCTTTAGTAGCTTCAGCAGTCTCATTTTGATTTTCTAATTCTTTAAGAACATCCTCAGCTTTTAAATCACCATTTTCAACTGCAGCTAAAATATCTTCTTTACCTAATGCTTTTTTAGCTTCTTCTTTATTTGTAATCTTAGCATCAGCATCGATATCTTTTTCTAATTGATCTAAAGCATCTTTAAGAGCAGTTCTAGTTTCAGCTTCTTCTTTTTTAAGTTCTTCAACTTTAGCTTTTGCTTTTTCAGCTTCATCTTTAGCTTTAGCTAATTCAGCTTCTGCGTCAGCTTTAGCTTTATCGGCTTCAGCTTTTTTAGTTTCAGCAGCTTTTACATCTTCAGCTTCTTTAGTAGCTTTAGCTGTAGCTTCATCTGCTTTTGTTTTAGCTTCGTCTGCTTTTTTCTGCAATTCAGCAACCTTAGCATCCGCTTCTGCTTTGGCTTCAGCAGCTTTTTCAGCTTCTGTTCTTTCTGCTGGTTTAGCTGGTTCTTCTTCTACTGGTTTAGCTGGCTCGTTAGCTTCTTTTTCTTTAGCTGCTTTCACTTCTTCTAGAGTTTTGTTGTACTCATCAGTAAGTTTATTTAATTCATCAGCAACAGCTTGAGTATCAGAAGCAGCTTTATCGAATGCATCTTGAGCAACTTCTTTAGCTTTTTCGATAGCTTTTACAGCTTTATCTAATGAAGCAACGATATCAGCATCAGAACCGTTGTCTTGAGCAGATTTAAGAGCTTCTTTAGCTTCTTTTAATGTATCTTCTTGTTTTTTAAGAGCTTCAGCTTTTTTATCTTCTTCAGCTTTTAATGCATCCGCTTCTTTTTTAAGCTCATCAACATTTTCACCTAAATCATCAGCTTTATCTTGAAGTTTTTCTGATGCAGGACGAGCAGCATCAGCTTTTTCAGCTTTGTCGATTCCAGCTTTAATGTCTGCTGGTAATTGATCTTTAGTTTTAGCTTCGGCTGGAGTTGTAGCAGGGTTACTTGCAGTATTGTTGTCGTTTTCTAATTCTTTTAGAATATCCCCAGCTTTTAAGTCACCAGCTTCTACAGCCTTTAATAAATCTTCTTTTGCTTTTTTGTCAAGCAATTCGTTATCAGGAAGTTGTTTCAAAGCTTCGGTTAAAGCATCTTTAGAATCAGCTTCTTCTTTTTTAGCGTCTTCTTCTTTTTTAGCTTCTTCTTTTGCTTTAGCAGCAGCTTCAGCGGCTTTTTCTTTAGCAGCAGCTAATTCATCGTCTGCAGTTTTTTTAGCTTCTTCAGCTTTAGTTTTTGCAGCTTCCGCATCAGCAGCTTCTTTTTTCTCAGTTTCAAGTTTTTTAGCTGCTTCATCAGCCACAGGAGTAGTTGTATCTACTTTTGCTTGAGCTTCAGCAACTTTAGCGTTAGCTTCTTTTTCAGCTTCTTTAGCTTTTTCTACTTCAGTTTTTGGAGTTTCAGCCGCAGGTGTAGGCTGAGAATCTCCAGCAGGTTGAGTAGCTGCTGGTTTGTCATCAGCTTTCACGACTGACGGTTGAGATGCAACAAATGCCGCTCCCAAAACAGCAACACTTGCTAAGCTAGTTAAAATCAGTTTCTTTTTGTTCATCTTGTGTACCTCTTTTTGAGAATCATATTTATGTACATTATAAACCTTTTTTTAAGTGAAATCAAGCTATACATCATATTATATATACTTTATTATTAATATATTATATTTCAAAACTATCAAGAGATTCAAAAAAGAAAGCCTATTTTATAAGATTTCTTTTTGTTTTCTTTTCATTATTTTCATTTTCTATAGTAAATCATAATTTTGAATTCAATTCAGATATCTTAATTTTTCATAAAAACTCTAGTTTAAATTCAAAAAACGGATTTTTATTGCTCTGAACATCAAAAAAGAAAGGACAAAATGTGTCCTTTCTAGATTTTAGCTTTTCTTCAACTCACTCTACAGTTGACAAAGAGCCAAGATAAAAAGCAGAAGAAATCTCCTGCTTTTTTATTGAGCTAGATTATTTAACCCATTCACCGTTTCCGTTAACAGTGTATCCACCTACAGTAGTGTTAACTGCAAGGGCACCTGAACCGTCAACGTAGTACCATTTACCACCAACTTGGAACCATTGGCTAGCTTTCATAGCACCTGAGTTTTCAAGGTAGTACCATTTACCACCGTCTTGCAACCAACCAGTTTGCATTTGACCTGAACCGTTTAGGTAGTACCAAGTGTTACCATCTTTAACCCACCATTTTTGCATTACGCCTTCAGCGTTAAAGTGGTACCATGCACCGTCAACAAATTTCCAACCAGTTGCTTTTTCACCTTTAGGGCTTACAATATAGCTCCAAGAACCATTATCAGCTTTATGCCAACCAACAGTTACAGCATTAGCTTTAACCTCAGCTTCTTCCAATACTGAACGGCTATAAGAAAGACCTACTTTTTGGTACTCTTGTGATGCTGTTTTTTCTGCAGCTTCTAGAGCATCTTTTGCTTTATCACGCTCGGCACGTGCAACAGGAATTTTTGCTGAAAGATCATCAGCTTTCTTTTGAGCTGCTGCGATTTTATCTTCCAACTCATATCCTGCTTTAGTAATACCATAAGCATCACCAGCTACTAACGCGTTTGCATATGCAATAGCTGCTTCAATACGTGCTTCATCAAATGTGAATTTTTGTTTATCAGCTTGAGCTTGTGCTAATTTTTCGTTAGCTTCTTTTTCAGCTTTTACAGCTTTATTTTGAGCTTCTTGTGCTTTTTCAAGAGCTTCTTGACCGCGTTTAATTGCTTGCTCGTCTTTAGAGTCCATTGCTACTTTCAACTCAGCTTCGCGTGCTTGAGTATCTTTAACTGCCGCTTCGCGAGCAGCTTTTGTAGTTTCAACTGAAGACTTGTATGTTACTACATCAGTTTCTGCTTTCATCTTTTTAGCTGATGTATCTGCTAAAGCTGCTTGCAACTCTTTAACTTCTTTTACAATACCTTTTGCATCACCAACCATATCGTAAAGACGAATTTTTTCTTGTTTCAACTTTTCAAGGTTTGCGTATGCTTCTTTAACATCTGATGAAAGGCTTGTATAAGCTGCTTCTTTTTCTTTATATGTGTTATAAAGAGGGTTAAGAACATCCAATTGTGCTTTTTGAACAGCATTGATGTGTTTAGCTACTGATTGAGCTTCTGCTTTTGCTTTTTCATCGCGGATAGCAGCTAATACTGGTCCATATAATTCAACGTCTGCTGAAACAGATTGTACAGCACCAAATGCTGCAAGAGCGACTGCGCTTGTCAATAAAACTTTTTTCATCGTTTTATCTCCTTCATTTTTCTTTATAATATTTTTCGTAAGACTATCTTACTACCATACAGTATATAAATATTTGCAGGATTTGTCAAGAGTTTTCTGATATTTTTTTCTTTTTTTCATAATTTTTAAAAAAAGAGAAAAAAAGGCCATTCTTATGTATAACATAAAAATTTAGAGAGGTAAGTTGTGAAAATCATCAGAAACTTTAACAAAAACCACTCTATCTAAATCACTTGAATGATTAGATAGTACTCACTTCTATGATATTATCTTACAAACGCTATCAAATGTCAAGCAAAAATGGCAAGTTTTTTGATAAGAACTTGCCATTTCATCAACTTTCTACTATTTAAAATGTGACCTTATAGCAAGGCCTCAAACTACGCTACAGTCATGTTAAAATGTGACCTTATAGCAAGGCCTCAAACTACGCTACAGTCATGCCTAACTGATGGCTGTCAACCTCGGAAGTCAGAAGACCTTGGCGAACGAGATTTACTAGACCTACTTTTAATCCCTCTTCGATACCCTCTGCTCGTCCTCGCTCCAATCCCCGTTCAATCCCCTCAGCACGGCCACGTTCTAAACCTTGTTCAATGCCTTCCGCTCTAGCTGTTTCCAAGGCATAATCCTGAGCCAATAATGCTTGTTCTTCACGCATACGTAGTTGACTAAACATTTTCCTGTCCTCCTCGGACCAGCTCTTATAGTCTAGCAGTTGGTCTGCCTGGCTGATGGCTCGCTCAGGTTGTTGGGTAAAGGGTTTGTTACCGAAAAACTCCAACCAGGGTTTGCGAACCCTGTCTTTGCTGGTTTCTCTGTATTTTTTTAGTTCTTATTCGTGATGCTCTTTCAATAGTTCTTCAAACTCAGCGACCGTCATGCCCAACTGCTGGCCGGCAACCTCGGAAGTCAGGAGACCTTGGCGAACCATATCTAAGAAAGCAAAGACTCTTCCTTCAACTTTCCCACGTTCTAAACCTTGTTCAATACCTTCCGCCCTAGCTGTTTCCAAAGCATAGTCCTGTGCTAACAAGGCTTGTTCTTCTCGCATACGTAGTTGACTAAACATTTTCCTGTCCTCCTCGGACCAGCTCTTATAGTCTAGCAGTTGGTCTGCTTGGCTGATGGCTCGCTCTGGTTGTTGGGTAAAGGGTTTGTTCCCAAAAAACTCCAACCAGGGCTTGCGAACCTCGTCTTTGCTGGTTTCTCTGTATTTTTTAATTCCAAGAATGCTATCTTGACTAGATGGTTTTCATGACCGTTATTTGTGATGGTCTTAATCTTTCAATAGTGCCTCAAACTCAGAGACAGTCATGCCTAATTGCTCGCTAGCAACTTCAGAAGGCAAAAGACCTTGGCGAACCATATCTAAGAAGGCAAAGAATTTCCCACGCTCCAGTCCTTGTTCAAGACCTTCTTCTCGCCCCTTTTCAATTCCCTCTGCACGACCACGCTCTAAACCTTGTTCAATACCTTGTTCCAGCCCCTCTGCTCTAGCTGTTTCCAGGGCATAGTCCTGTGCTAACAAGGCTTGTTCTTCGCGCATACGTAGTTGACTAAACATTTTCCTGTCCTCCTCGGACCAGCTCTTGTAGTCCAGCAGTTGGTCTGCCTGGCTGATGGCTCGCTCGGGTTCTTGGGTAAAGGGTTTGTTACCGAAAAACTCCAACCATGGCTTACGAATGCTATCTTTGCTGGTTTCTCTGTATTTTTTTAATTCCAAGAACGCCATCTTGACTAGATGGTGTTCTTGACCGTTATTTGTGATGGTTAAGACCTCACCTGTCGTGTTCTCGCGCATACTAAAGCTATGAAAAGCCAAGTCATCTGAGAAGTAGTTGCTGTCCACAATAGCAATAGCATAAACTGGTGCGATGTGTTTGTAACTCTGGTGTGTATCACCTTCTCGTTGACGAATTTTTTCTAGGTTTTGATTGACCTGACTGCACAGGTAAGCCCACAGGCGATTGATGAAAAAATTCTGATGATGAACTTGAATTTCAATAATTACTTGCGTACCATTATCCAACTCCGCCAAGACGTCTATACTGGTATAGAAATCCTGAGCCGAGTAAGGCAGGGATGGCAAGACATGAATATTGCTCCCCTCCAAAATGGTTACATTTTTGGCTGGTAAATCCAACATATCGCGAATAAATTGACAAGTGATTTCTGGATTGCTAAAGATTTTCTTAGCAACCAAATCATTGGTCGGACTGATGCCCGGATGTCTGAGAATCATCCTCTTCCTCCTTTTATTATACCACAGTTTTAAATCTAGGTTTTCTAGATTCACTGCTACTATCTATTTATTCGGAAAAGAGACGAAAAAACCTGAGAATTATCTCAGGCTTGGTCATTAAATCTTTTTCTCAATACTGAAAAGTGGAGAAAGTGGGCGTTTTTCATGGATACGTACAATAGCATCCCCTAGGAGATGAGCGATTGAAATTTGCTCAATCTTATCGATCAAACGCTCTTCTGGCAAGTAGATTGTATCCAAAACAACCAATTTCTTAATAGCTGATTTTTGGATATTGTCCATGGCAGGACCAGAAAGAACTGGGTGCGTACAGCTTGCATAGACTTCAACAGCACCAGCTTCCGCAAGAGCATCTGCCGCATGACAAATCGTTCCAGCAGTATCAATCATATCATCAATCAAGATACAAGTCTTGCCTTCGACCTTACCGATGATGTTCATGACTTCACTAGTATTCATCTTATCAACGCTACGACGTTTATCAATAATAGCAATAGATGTTTTCAAAAATTCTGCCAACTTACGGGCACGAGTCACTCCTCCATGGTCTGGGCTGACAACCACATAGTCAGAACCAACCATACCACGACGCTCAAAATAATCCGCAATCAGAGGAGCTCCCATCAAGTGATCCACAGGAATATCAAAGAATCCTTGAATCTGTGCAGCATGCAAGTCGATGGTCAATAAACGATCCACTCCAGCTACTTCAAGCATATTTGCAACAAGTTTTGAAGTGATTGGCTCACGCGCTCTCGCCTTTCTATCCTGACGTGCATATCCATAGTAAGGCATGACAACATTGACAGATTCTGCACTCGCACGCTTCAAAGCATCTACCATAATCAAAATTTCAAGCAGATTGTCATTTACAGGCGAACTAGTTGATTGTAGGATAAAGACGTGTTTCCCACGGATTGATTCTTCGATGTTGACCTGAATCTCTCCATCTGAAAATTGGCGGACACTTGATTTCCCCAACTCTATCCCAATCTCCTGCGCTACACGTTTTGCCAATTCTTGATTAGAAGAAAGGGCAAACAGCTTTAAATCAGAAAAAGACATGATTTCCTCCGGTATATATGTATCGCTTGTGCTTTTCACAAGATTTTTCCATTTACCATTGTAGCGCTTTTTGCACTATTTTTCAATCAAAAATAAAAGAAGGGCACCATATTTGTACCCTTGCATCATTCTTTTAAAAAATATTCTAGTTCATCAACTCATTGTGCTTCTCAACAAAACGATAAGCCTGATAAAAACCATAGAGAGTAATAGCCGTAACCACTGGAATCGCTAAAGGCAACTCTGTCTCCAATTCAACAAAAGGAGAATTAAACAAGAAATGAGTTCCCAAGGCTAAACCTAGGAAAATAAGCCCCTCTTTCTTGCCAACCTTCTGCCCTTTATAAGCTCTGTAAAGCAAGTAAACACCTACTACAGCCAGACCTGAAAAAGTCCAGTGAGAGGCAATTCCTGAGATGATACGCTCTAAAATTCTCGAAATAGTAAAGTCAAAGCCCTCTGGCAAATCCGTACGAATATAGCCAATATCCTCAATCATTTGAAATCCCAAACCAGAAGCAATTCCAAGTAAAAACAAAGATTTTAATTTTCGTACAGGAATCAAAGCCAAAACAAAAACAAGTGGCAATAATTTAAGCGGTTCTTCTACCAAAGGAGCCACAATCGCACTTTCAAAGGCATTTAAAAATGCACTATCTGGGAAAAGAATACCCAGTAAATCATGGATATAGGTATTAGCAAAGCTAGACAGCCAACCTGAAAGGAACATCCCACCCAATAAAGACAAAATCAAGGCGTTCTTTGACAATTCCCATTTTTTCCCAATACGGAAAAGGAAATAAAGAGCTGGAATCATGTAAAAGAGAGCTAGAAAGATAGAAACTCCCATTAGTCCATATTCTGCACCTGACATCGAACCGTCCGTATAGTAGATGGTTTCATATTGTAAACCAATACATAGCAATAAGATAAAAATAAATAAAATGCTGTTTTTCTTCATACACTTTCTTTCTAAATGAAGTATTTATAATTCTACGACTGTCATACTTCCTGTATCCACATCGTAAATAGCACCAGAGATAATGACATCATCTGGTATTAAGGGAGACTCGATAAGAAGTTGCATATCCTCGCGTACACTCTCCTCTATATCTTGGAAGGGCAAAAAGTCCTGATCTGACACATCGACACCTAGTTCCTCTTTCAGATACTCCTGAAAAGGTCCATTTTCAAAGGTCTGAGCACCACAGTCTGTATGATGCAATACCACAATTTCTCTTGTCCCCATTTGTTGTTGGGAAATAACTAGCGAACGAATCATGTCCTCAGTCACTCGACCACCTGCATTCCGCAAGATATGAGCATCCCCAAGTGCCAAACCCAGAGCTTGCGCAACGTGCAAACGTGAGTCCATACAGGTCACAATGGCTACTCTAGTTTTGGGTTTAAGTGGCAGATTTAACTGCCCATGTAGGGCAACATAAGCCTGATTGGCTTGCATAAACTGTTCAAAATACGACACGATTCCCTCCTTGAAAATTTGATAGTCAAATATTTCTCCTATCTTATCATTTTTAAGAGGATTTGTCACGGATTATGCAAAGACCTTTTTCAAAACTTCCTGAATCGTTGTTACTCCAATGACCTGAATTTCCTTAGGCGGAGTGATTCCTGTCAAAGAATTCTTAGGTACATAAATCTTAGTAAATCCCAGTTTAGCAGCTTCATTGATGCGTTGTTCGATACGATTCACGCGCCGAATCTCTCCCGTCAAACCAAGTTCTCCTACAAAACATTCCTGAGGATTAGTTGGCTTGTCTTTATAACTCGAAGCAATAGCAACCGCAACAGCTAAGTCTATCGCAGGTTCATCCAATTTAACACCGCCAGCAGATTTGAGATAGGCATCCTGATTTTGCAAGAGAAGACCTGCACGCTTTTCCAAAACAGCCATAATCAAACTCGCACGATTAAAATCAAGTCCTGTCGTCGTACGCTTGGCATTTCCAAACATGGTCGGTGTTACCAAAGCCTGAACCTCCGCCAAAATCGGACGCGTCCCTTCCATAGTCACAACGATTGACGAACCAGTCGCCCCATCCAAACGCTCCTCTAGGAAAACTTGACTCGGATTGAGGACTTCAACCAAGCCACCCGACTGCATCTCAAAAATCCCAATCTCATTAGTGGAGCCAAACCGGTTTTTGACCGCTCTCAAAATACGAAAGGTATGGTGACGCTCCCCTTCAAAGTAAAGCACCGTATCCACCATATGCTCCAACATACGAGGACCAGCTAGAGTGCCCTCCTTGGTCACATGTCCTACGATAAAGATGGCAATGTTATTTGTTTTGGCCAGCTGCATAAGTTCCGCTGTCACCTCACGCACTTGAGAAACAGACCCCTGCACCCCTGAAATCTCAGGAGACATAATAGTCTGAATGGAGTCGATGATGAGGAAGTCTGGCTGGATGCGCTCCACCTCAGTTCGAACACTCTGCATATTGGTCTCTGCATAAAGATAAAACTCACTATCAATATCACCCAAGCGCTCTGCTCGTAGCTTAATCTGCTGGGCAGACTCCTCCCCACTGACGTAGAGAACAGTCCCAACTTGAGACAGCTGAGTTGAGACTTGTAGGAGAAGGGTTGATTTCCCAATCCCAGGATCCCCACCTATGAGGACGAGACTTCCCGGTACCACTCCGCCTCCAAGTACACGGTTGAATTCCTCCATCTCCGTCTTGGTTCGATTGACATTGATGGAAGTCACCTCAGCCAGTTTCATGGGCTTGGTTTTCTCACCTGTCAAGGACACACGCGCATTCTTGACCTCGGCAACCTCAACCTCTTCTACAAAAGAAGACCAAGACCCACAGTTGGGGCAACGCCCCAGATATTTAGGTGAATTATACCCACAATTTTGACATACAAATGTCGCTTTTTTCTTTGCGATGATAAACCTCTTTCTATATCTCTAACTCACACTCAATCACTTGGCAAAAATCAATCTTCTCATTTGGCACAAACTGACGCATGAGCATGTTGTGAGTTACCACTATCACGGTCTGGTAATCTCGATACTTAGCCATGCATTCTAGAAAACGAGACTTCATCTTCGCAGCTGTCTCATATTGAATAGGACTATTAGGAAGTAACTCCCCATTATTTTCTAGAAATATAGCACGAGCTTTTTCAAAATTATCTGTGCCACTTTCATAGACCTGCCATTCATGCAATAATGGTTCCACTCTCAAAGGAAGTCCAGTAACACAAGCCACATAAGAAGCCGTTTCTAAAGCTCTTGTGACTGCAGAAGATACGATTATTTCAGCTGAAGGGAGTAAAGGATTGGTGCTCAGTTTCTGGGCTTGCTGCCGTCCCTTCTCAGACAAGGGGGCCAAATCTATCCCAAATCCCGTATAAGAACGCTCCTCTAACTCACGATAATCTGGCTCCCCGTGACGTACAAAGATAATCTTCATTCTAGTGCCCGGTCGATCCAAATCCACCAGTTCGAACGCCATCAGCCATATCTCCATCTGCAATTAAGAAAGGAGCAAAGACAGCCTGGACCACACGTTCCCCAACTTCAATAACAACTTCTTGATCTGTAATATTCTTCATCTGAGCAAAAATATGCCCTTCATTCCCAGTATTGCCATAATAATCCCCATCAATGACCCCAACCGAGTTAATTAAAACTAAGCCCTTCTTACGAGGGTTTGAAGAACGATCATAAAGGTAAAGAACCTCAGTCGGCTGCATATAAGCCTTAACCCCTGTCGGAACCAAGACAATCTCTCCTGGCGCAATAACCGTACGCACAGCAACCTTTAAGTCGTAACCAGCCGCATGCGCTGTCTCACGCTTTGGCAATAAATTTTCATCTGTAAAAGTAGAAACCAATTCAAAACCACGAATTTTCATCATCTTCTCTTTTCTATTATCATTTATTCTAGATTATTCTATCTTATTTATTCGGAAAAAGCACGAAAAAAAGAGCACACAATTCAAATCGCTTAGGGCTGCTGGATTCCTCCCCTGACCCGCTTCACGCAGAACTGTTGCTCCACTATTTATTATATCACATTCCTGTTCATTTTAAAAGCAAAATTATTTTTTCCGTCTATTTCTAAAAAAATCCTGCATAATAGCTGCGCATTCATCTTCCAAAATTCCTGTTTCAACCTCCACACGATGATTGAGACGCTCATCTGTCAAGATATCGTACAAACTCCCAGCAGCGCCAAATTTCTGGTTTTTAGCCCCATAGACCACGTTTGGAATACGGGCGAGTCCAATCGCCCCACTACACATGACACAAGGCTCAATGGTCACAAAAAGCGTGCAATCCAGCAAGCGCCAACTCTCCTCACTCAGGTTCGCATACTCTATGGCCATAATCTCCGCATGCATAACCGCTCGCTGCAGTTCCTCACGCGCATTATGCCCACGGCCAATGATTTCTCCGTCCTTGACAATCACACAACCAATTGGAATTTCATCGTGTTCAAGAGCAATCTCAGCCTCTTTCAATGCCTCTCTCATAAAGACTTCTTTTTCTTCAACTGTATAATTCATCAATTTCCCTTTTCCTACTTGTCAGTTTTATTATTATATCATGAATCCCAACACAAAAAAAGCCACCGAATGCGGTGACTTTATAGGGAGATTATTATGAAAAAGAAAAGTTTAGGATATTTGTTACAACAAGTTAGGAGGTCTTCTTGTAACTGTCTATAGTATACCCGACCTATCTTAAACAAATCTTAAAAATCTCTTAGGACCAAACACTTTCTAAAATATTTGTTTGTTCACGACCAGGACCTACTGAGAAAGTAGAAATACGAACGCCAACCAATTCACTCACACGACGAACATAGTTACGCGCATTCTCAGGAAGATCTTCCAAATTACGAACTCCAGTAATATCTTCTGACCAACCTGGCAACTCTTCATAGATAGGCTTGCAACGTTTCAATTGCTCAAGACTAGCTGGATAGTAGTCAATACGTTGACCATCAAGATCATAGGCCACACAGATCTTCACTGTATCTAAACCACTCAAAACATCGATAGAGTTCAATGAAAGATTCGTAATACCAGAAACACGACGACTATGACGCATCACAACTGAGTCAAACCAACCCACACGACGTGGACGACCAGTTGTTGTACCATATTCATGACCTACTTCACGGATACGTTCTCCCACTTCATCAAACAACTCAGTTGGGAAAGGACCGTCTCCTACACGACTCGTATAGGCTTTACATACACCAACAACCTTGTCAATCTTACTCGGACCAACACCAGAACCAATCGTAACACCACCAGCCACAGGGTTTGATGACGTAACAAATGGATAAGTACCTTGGTCGATATCTAGCATAACACCTTGTGCACCTTCAAAAAGCACACGTTTGCCGTTATCAAGCGCATCATTCAAAATAACGGATGTATCTGTCACATATTTTTTGATTTGTTGACCGTATTCATAATACTCTTCAAAAATATCATCGAAAGCAATCGCTTTACTGTCATACAATTTTTCAAAAAGACGATTCTTTTCGGCAAGGTTACGTTCTAAACGCTCACGGAAAATGTCTTTATCCAAAAGATCTGCGATACGAATCCCAACACGAGCAGCCTTGTCCATATAAGCTGGACCAATTCCCTTGATTGTAGTACCAATCTTATTGTCACCCTTAGCTTCTTCTTGCAAGCGATCCAACTCGATATGATAAGGCAAAATGACATGCGCGCGATCAGAAATACGCAAGTTATCAGTTGTAACACCTTCCTCATGAAGATAGCTCAACTCTTTCACAAGAGATTTAGGATTTACAACCATACCATTCCCAATAACAGAGATTTTTTCAGGGAAGAAAATTCCAGATGGAATCAAATGCAACTTAAATTTCTTACCATCAATCACAATCGTGTGACCTGCATTATCACCACCTTGGTAACGTGCAATCACTTCTGCATTCGCTGAAAGGAAGTCTGTAATCTTCCCTTTACCTTCATCACCCCATTGGGTACCTACAACAACAACTGAAGTCATAATCTTGTCTGAGCCCTCAGGCTCTTCCTTTCTCACATACATGGCAGGACTCTCACCTGCAATTATATCTTACAATTTATTATAAGAAAAAATCGCCTTTTTATCAAGAAGAAACAATAGAAAGATTTGCTATTTCCAACTATTAAAAAATGATTTATAAAAAATTCCGGCTATTTATCATTATTTCCCCACAAAAAGTTAAATTTGTTCGGAAATTAACTCATATTGTCTCAACAAGCAACAAAACCTTGTTTCATTATCAATTTTTCAAGATACAAACGATAAGCAACACGATAATGGTAAACAATAAAATCCAGATGACTCACAATACGATATCGGACGAGATAATAAATCAAAAACTTAAAATGAACATAATCCCAATCAAAATTATCACCGAAGAACATACCATACTCTTCTTCAATATTGCTATAAAAATCCATCATCTGATCATAAATACTTTGTAGCATAAATATATACTCCTTTTCTTTTTATGACCTTATTCTAACAAAAAATTATAAACAGTTATTATAAAATCCTGAATTGCTCAAATACCAACCTCAAAAAGATAACAATTAAGAAAAGTTGACAGAATAGAAATAAATTCACTACCTAAATTAGACTATGATAAAAACCTTATTGACTGCGTTAAATACTAAAAGAGACTGAGGAAAAAAATCTTAAAATAAGAAAAACTCATATTATCAGATATTCAAATCTATGTAATCTTGCATTATCTATAATAGCTGATGGTATGCTTAATGTTTGTATAGTCGCTTAGTTGAAAATGCGCATGTTATAATAAAGCTATGCATATCTAGTATATTAAAATAAGAGATGAACAAATCGATTAGGAAAGTCAAATTAATTTCTAGAAATATTTTTAGCAGTTGTAACATACTATTCTAGTTCCAATCTACTATATTGACGAAACGGGAATCGACCCCTACCTCTATCGTCCTTATGATACACGGGCTCCTAGAGAGGAGAAAGTCTATGAAAATATTATCGGACGGCGTTTTGAGCGGACTTCAATTGTTTCAGGAAAAGTAGAGGGAGAGTTTGTAGCTCCTATTTGTAAAGTGCTTCAAAATACAACTCCTACCTACTTTGAAGAGACTTCATATTACAACGCCAAATTAGAATCGACTAATAATCTCATCAAATTTATCAAGCGCAATGCCTTTGGACTTCGGAACTTTGAAAACTTCAAAAAACGGATTTTTATCGCTCTGAATATTAAAAAAGAAAGGACGAAATGTGTCCTTTCTCAATCTTAGCTTTTCTTCAACCCACTACAGTTGAAAAAGAGCCTAGATTATTAATTACATAACAAAAAAGAGGCTGAACCTCCTTTAATTAACTACTCCGCCAGTAGGACTCGAACCTACGACATCATGATTAACAGTCATGCGCTACTACCAACTGAGCTATGGCGGAATAAAGCTAAGCGACTTCCATATCTCACAGGGGGCAACCCCCAACTACTTCCGGCGTTCTAGGGCTTAACTTCTGTGTTCG
>CAMHZO010000010.1:0-80644 GCA_946190205.1 Streptococcus mitis
TACCATAGTCCGTACGGGATTCGAACCCGTGTTACCGCCGTGAAAAGGCGGTGTCTTAACCCCTTGACCAACGGACCTGAGCTGTTATTTTCAACTCTTACTATTATACAGACTTTTTCAGACTTGTCAACAACTTTTTTTATCTTTTTTCAAATTAAGTAAAAAGAGCCAGAATTATACTGACTCTTCTATTGATTATTAAACTTAGAAGCACGTTCTTCTCCCCACCAATATGGGATTAGTTCTGCGATTTTCACCGTCTTTCTTGTATCGTAGTCCATCATGAATTCTGCGTCCTTATTTTCAGCGTTCAACTCTAAGAGGAACTCTCTGCAAGCGCCACAAGGCATACCCGAACTTCCACCATAAGGTGGTTTGTCTCGAAAGGCTAAGACTTTTTTAACCTTAGTTTGTCCCGAGAATTGATACATATTAAAGAGTGCCGCACGCTCTGCGCAGAGATGGAAAACACCACAGGTTCCCTCCATACAGAAACCTGTAAATATTTGTCCATCTTCTGCTTCTACTGCGGCTACGACATGGTTAGCATAAACAAAATCAGATACTTCATGTGGATTATATAATTTCTGTGCTTCTTCGTACATCTTTTCCCAGATGTCCATTATTACATCCTTCTTATTTAGAGATTTCTTTTAACATATTTTCGATATGCTGGATTGATTTTTTACGGCCTAACAAAAAGATCGTATCTGGCAATTCTGGACCATGCATTTCACCTGAAACAGCAATACGAATAGGCATGAAAAGATTTTTCCCTTTAATACCTGTTTCTTTTTGGACAGCTTTGATTTGTGGGAAAATATTTTCTGTCACAAATTCTGCATCTGTCATCGCTTCAAGTTTTGCTTTAAAGGCTTCAAGAACTGTTGGGACTGTTTCACCCGCCATGACTTCACGCTCTGCTTCGGTCAATTCTGGGAAATCTGAGAAGAAGAGATCTGTCAATGGGATAATCTCATCTACTGATTTCATTTGTGGTTTATATAGCTCAACTAATTTTTCAGCCTTGTCAGTTAAACGGCCTGCTTCCTCTAAGAATGGTTTTGCCATTTCAAAGATAGTTTCTAGGTCTGCATTCTTGATATAGTCATTGCTCATCCAGTCGAGTTTTTTCTGGTCAAAGGCTGCTGGAGACTTGCTCAGGCGGTTTTCATCGAAAAGTTTAATGAGTTCTTCACGAGAGAAGATTTCATCTTCGCCACCTGGGTTCCAACCAAGAAGAGCAATAAAGTTAAAGACTGCTTCTGGTAAATAACCTTTTTTACGGTAGTCTTCGATAAACTGAAGGGTGTTGGTGTCACGTTTAGACAATTTTTTCCCAGTCTCAGAGTTGATAATCAAGGTCATGTGACCGAACTCTGGAGCTTCCCAACCAAGTGCTTCATAAACCATGAGCTGTTTTGGTGTATTAGCAATGTGGTCGTCTCCACGGATTACGTGAGAAATCTGCATATCATGATCATCAATGACAACGGCAAAGTTGTATGTTGGGTAACCATCTTTCTTTTGGATAACCCAGTCACCACCGATATTTCCACCTTCAAATTCGATATCACCTTTGACCATATCATGCCACTTGTAGATACCTGACTCATTGACAGCCAAACGAACAGTTGGGATGATCCCTGCTGCTTCACGTTCTGCGATGTAAGCTGCTTTTTCTTCTTCACTCATACCAAGGTATTCGTTGATATATCGAGGTGTTTCGCCAGCTGCTTCTTGGCGTTCGCGTTCAGCTGCCAACTCTTCTTCTGTAACGTAAGATTTGTAGGCTTTTCCTTCAGCTAACAGTTGGTCTATGTATTTTTGATACAAGTCCAAACGCTCAGACTGGCGGTAATTTTCATGTGTTTCTGGGCTTTCATCCCAATCCATACCTAACCAACGAAGGTTTTCAAGCTGTGAACGTTCACCATCCTCGACATGACGTTTACGGTCAGTATCTTCGATACGAATGATAAAAGTTCCACCATGATGACGTGCGTAAAGGTAGTTGAACAATGCTGTACGGGCATTCCCGATGTGTAGTAGTCCTGTTGGACTTGGTGCGTAACGTACGCGGATATCTTTTGACATAGTTTCTCCTATAAAGTCTCTAGGCGTCTGCCTTTTTGCTCTCTATATTATATCACAAGTCTTGGCTGAGTCCAATTTCTATGGATAAAGAGAGTAAAAAGAGTGGACAAACCACTCTTTTCTTCTATTATAGACGTGCGTTAAGTTCTTTGCTCAATTCTTCAAATCCTGGTTTTCCAAGAAGGGCAAACATGTTACGTTTGTAAGCTTCAACACCTGGTTGGTCAAATGGGTTGATAGCATTCAAGTAACCTGAAAGAGCGATAGCCAATTCGAAGAAGTAGATAGTGTAACCAAGAGTGAAAGCGTCTTGCTCTGGAAGAGTCACGTACATGTTTGGTACATCACCATCTGTGTGGGCAAGAAGAACACCATCAGTTGCTTTTTTGTTTACAAAGTCAACGTCTTTTCCTTGAAGGTAACCAAGTCCATCAAGGTCTTCTTCCAAGCTAGGGATAATCACGTTTTTACGAGGTTTGTCAACACGAACAACTGTTTCAAACATGATACGAGTTCCTTCTTGGATAAATTGACCAAGTGAGTGCAAGTCAGTTGAGAAGTTGGCTGAAGTTGGGTAGATACCTTTTTGGTCTTTTCCTTCTGATTCACCAGCCAATTGTTTCCACCACTCTGAGAAGTATTGAAGTGATGGCTCGTAATTTACCAAGATCTCAGTTGCATAACCTTTACGGTAAAGGATGTTACGAACTGCTGCGTATTGGTAAGCTTCGTTTTCAGAGATTTTATCTGAAGTGTAGTCTTTGCGAGCTGCATTCGCACCTTCCATAAGGGCTTTGATGTCAGCTCCTGATGCTGCGATTGGAAGCAAACCAACGGCTGTCAATACTGAGAAGCGTCCACCGATATCATCTGGAACAACAAATGTTTCCCAACCGTTAGCGTCTGCTTCAACCTTAACAGCACCTTTTTGACGGTCAGTTGTTGCATAGATACGTTTGTTGGCTTCTTCTTGACCGTATTTCTTAACCAAGAGTTCTTTGAAGACACGGAAAGCAATCGCTGGTTCAGTTGTTGTACCTGATTTAGAAATCACGTTTACTGAGAAGTCTTTGTCTGCAACATACTCTACCAAGTCAGCAAGATAAGTAGATGAGATTGAGTTCCCTGCGTAAAGGATTTGTGGAGCCTTGCGTTCTTCTTTTGTTTGCAAGTTAGCAAAGTGGTGGTTCAAGAAGTCGATTGCTGCTTTGGCACCAAGGTAAGATCCACCAATTCCGATTACAACCAAGACATCGCTGTCTGATTTGATTTGCTCAGCAGCTTTCAAGATACGGTCAAATTCTTCACGGTCGTAGTTTTCAGGAAGGTCCAACCATCCCAAGAAGTCGCTACCAGCACCAGTTTCTTTACGGATCAATTCATCTGCTGCTGTTACTTGTGATTGCATGTATTCCACTTCATGTGGTGCAACAAATTTGTCTAAAACTTTTGAATAATCAAATTTAATATGTGACATGTTATTCCTCCAATATTTCTTCTTTTCTATCATAACGCTTACCTTCGTTTTTTTCAAGTTTTTTTGTCGAATTTCTCCAATTTTTATCAGAATTCAAACGTTTGCGTAAAAATCCCATATTCCAAAAAATTTGGAAAAATAAAAGAAAGAACGACTAGATGTTCCAGTCGTTACAATTCATTCAATAAATACTCAAATAGTTCTAAATTGCCATCTTCTTCATTAACTAGAAACTCTGGATGCCACTGCAAACCGATAATGCGGTGGTCGTCGATAGACTCAATCGCTTCGATGGTTTGGTCTCTTGGATCAATAGCAGTTACACGGAAATTAGGTGCCAAATCTTTAATGCTTTGACGATGGACCGAGTTAACCTGACTTTCTTTTCCAAATAGCTTGGCCACCACGCTTCCTTCTACCGTCTCAATAGAGTGAGATGTTCCGAAAGGTAGTCCTTGCCAGTGACCTTCGATTTCTTGATTGAGAGTTCCACCAAAGGCAACATTGACAAGTTGAACACCGCGACAGATTGCCATAATTGGTTTATTCTGACGGAGCGCTTCTTTCAAGAGGGCCAGTTCAAACTCATCACGTACTAGGTTATAATCATCGCTCTCGATGGTCTTTTTCTCTCCATAAAACTGAGGATGGACATTTTGACCGCCTGTCAAAATGAGTTTGTCAATCATTTCCACATAATCGCGTACAACAGACTCGTCACCAACAGGAATGACTAAAGGGAGACCGCCGACTTGACGAATGCTCTCTGCGAATCTACAAGATACAGATGAATGAATGTTTTTGCCTTCTGCGTCTACTGGACATAGATTTGCAGCAACTCCTACAACCGTTCTAGTCATGATGTCTCTCCTTTCGAATGTTAATACTCTTCGAAAATCAAATTCAAACCACGTCAGCGTCGCCTTACCGTACTCAAGTACAGCTTGCGGCTAGCTTCCTAGTTTGCTCTTTGATTTTCATTGAGTATAACGATAGTCCTATCATATCACTCAAAACGCCTTTCGTCTAATATGTTTTTTTTAAGGCTGTGATAAATATTTTTTATGGACAAGAAAAAGCTGCCCAAGGGGACAACTTTTTTCTTATTCAAAAACAAATTGATTGTGATAGAGTTCTGAATAGAAGCCACCCAGTTTCAAGAGTTCATGGTGGCTACCGCGTTCAATGACTTCTCCATCTTTAAGGACAATAATCTGGTCTGCATTGAGGATAGTCTTCAAACGATGGGCAATGACGAAACTAGTTCTGCCTGCTACAACCGCCTCCATGGCATGCTGAATCTTGCTTTCTGTCACAGTATCTACGTTCGAAGTGGCTTCATCGAGAATGAGAACCTCTGGATCTGTCATCAGGGTTCGAGCGATAGAAATCAATTGCTTTTGTCCTGTCGAGAAGATGCTCTGGTCATCATCTATAAGAGTATCGTACTTATCAGGCAAGCTTTCGATGTAGTCGTGAATATGGGTTGCCTTGGCTGCTGCCTCAACCATTTCTTGACTAGCATCTGGCACACCAAAACGGATATTGTCTCGAATCGTTCCGCTAAACAAGACCGAATCTTGCAAGACAATTCCCACCTTGCTTCTGAGACTATCTAAATCATAGTCACGGATGTCTTTACCGTCAAAATAAATCCCACCAGCATTAACATCATAAAAGCGATTGATGAGGTTCATAATAGTCGTTTTCCCTGACCCAGTCGGACCAACAACCGCTGTCATCTGGCCTTTAGGAGCAGAAATGCTGACATCTTTCAAAATGGGTTTATCAGGCAAGTATGAAAAATCAATATGACTAATTTCAACACCTTCTTGCAACTGAGTGAAGGTCGGAGCATTTTTAGGTCGAATTTCTTCCTCTGCATCAAACATTTCCTGAATCCGTTCAGCACCTGTAAAGGCTAACTGAAGGCTTCCCCAACTTGCCGCAACTTGAATAATAGGCTGGTAGTACTGCTGTGAAAATTGGGCAAACATAACAATCAAACCTAGGGCTGTACTTGTTTCAATAGACTTATCATTCAAAAGTACAGCTGAACCAGCAAAGATGACGATGGCTGTGTTGACCAGACTCATCCCATTCATGACAGGGAAAAGAATTCCTGAGAACATTCTTCCTTTAAAGGTTGCCTTGCGCACGCGCTCATTTTGTTCAAGAAATCCTGCCATCATATCCTCTTGAATACCTTGCACAATCACGGCTTTTTGACCTGAGATACTTTCATCCATATAGGCATTGAGCTTCCCTACCTCTTTCTGCTGGAGGTTGGTATATTTCCGTGCCATTTTCACGATAAAAATCAGCATGAGAAAGGCCACTGGTGTACTGGCAATAGTGATGAGGGCCAGCGTCACATTTCTCGAAAACATGACAAGAATCAGACCAATGTATAGAACGATGTTGCTCATGACCTGAATCAAGCTTTCGTTAAAAGCTTGGAGGATATTATCCAAATCACTGGTAAAACGAGACAGGATATCGCCATCTTGTCGGCGGTCAAAGAAAGAAACAGTCAACCGAGCAAGCTTGCCAAAGAGGCCTTTGCGCATCTCGTTGGTCGATTCTGCAATCACGCGCGTCATGAGACACATGTATATCACACTGGAGATAAATAGAACCAAAACTAGCAGACCAAGATTGACCATGATTCCTGATAGGCTTTGCCAAACAAGTTCTGGATTGCCATTTTGATAAGCTTGAACTAAATTAGCTAACTCTGTTACCGCTTGTCCAGAAAATACCGGAAAGAGAGCTTGGGCAAGAGTCGCCAGAACAATCATCAGGATAACAACTACAAATGATAGCTTATAGACTTTAAAATAATTCCAAAAAAATTGAACTGTTTTCATGTTACTCCTCCTTTCCTTTCTGTGTTTCGTAGATTTCACGGTAAACGGAATTGTTGGCAACCAAGTCTGCATGCGTACCTTGACCAATCAATCGTCCTTGATCCAGTACTAAGATTTTATCTGCATGAACAACCGAGCTAATCTTTTGAGCGATGATAATGGTTGTCGTTCCCTTCAAGTCCTTATTCAAGGCTTCCTGAACCAGGCGCTCTGACTTGGCATCCAAGGCTGAGGTCGAATCGTCAAAAATCAGAATACGTGGATTGCTGACAATTCCACGGGCAATCGACATCCTTTGTTTTTGCCCACCTGAAAAGTTGGTTCCCCTTTCTTCAACTGGACTTTCAAAGGTTTTCTCCATACGATGAATGAATTCACTGGCTTGAGCAATATTGGCTGCGCGCTCCATTTCAAATAAAGTAGCATCTCCCTTACCCTGCCTCAAGTTATCTGCAATCGTTCCACTAAAGAGAATGGCACGTTGGAGAACGATAGATACTGTTTTACGCAGGGTTCCTTCACTCACTTCTCGAATATCCTTGCCTCCGATTTTGATGGCCCCTTCCTGTGGATCAAAGAGGCGTGGAATCAATTGAGCCAAGGTTGATTTTCCTGCACCAGTCGCTCCAACTACACCAACCATTTGTCCAGGTTCTATAGTAAAGCTCACATCTTTCAGCATCGGTTCCTTGTCCATTGGATAGGTAAAGGTTACATTTTCAAAGCTAAGGCTTCCAACCAACTCTTCATCTTGGATATCCTTGAAGGTCATAGCTGGCTCTGCGTCAAGAATTTCTCGAATACGGCGCATGGAAATCATAGCACGACTGACAGAATTTCCCAAAAAACCAACCATGACAATGGTAAAGATAATCTGGCTTAGGTAATTGACAAAGGAAGCAATGGAACCAACAACAGACGGATCCGACTGAACCATTCCTGCAACTAGCCAAATAGAGAGGAAGACCGCCCCATAACCGACCAACATCATAAAGGGTTCCACTACTGAAAAGGCATAGCCGATATAAAGATTTTGACCGAGAAGCTCGTCTGAGACCTCTGTAAACTTCGCAAACTGCTCTTTTTCTTGGACAAAGGACTTGACCACACGAACACCGCGCAGATTCTCCTTGGCGATAGCATTGATGCGCTCAAGCAGGGTTTGAAACTTGGCAAAACGAGGACCCATCATCCCCATCATGACAGCAGTCAAACCAAAAATTAAGATCACCATGAGAACAATCACCCACCACAGAGAGGGCAAAGTTTGAACCGCAAGAATAAACGAACCGATGAACAAGAGGGGAAGTCTGAAAAGAATTTGGAAGGTCATCATGACCACGTTCTGAATTTGGTTGATGTCATTTGTCATGCGAACGACTAGATTTCCCGCATTAAATTGTTCAATATTAGCATAAGAAAAGGTTTGGATTTTACGGAAGGCATCCTCTCGAAGGTCAGATGAAACTCCTTGGGCAATATAGGCTGCAAGGACAACATTAAGACCACCAGCAACCAGACCGACCAAGGCCACACCAATCAACCAAGCCCCGATACTATAAATAGCTTCATATTTTCCAGCAAGTAGGGCGTCTAACACTTCCTGCAGATAACGCGGTTGCAAAAGTGAACTAGCAACCATCAAGCCTGTCATCAGAAGTGAGGCCAGTGCCTGCCACTTGTAGGTTTTTATTTTCTGAATCAGCATATTTTCTCCTTAAAAAATAGACAAAAGGGAGCGACAATGCGTCAGCTCCTTTTCATTCTGTTTGTGTGATGTTATTCTAGCAAAAAAGTGAAAACTTGTCAAAGAAGTCTCCTTATATAGCTAGAATGACTAGTCATTCTTGGCTTTATAATTTTTGTTTTAACTCGACCAAGACATTCATAGCCTGCATAGGTGTCATGTTGTATATATCTAGTTTAGCTAATTCTGCTAGGATAGGATGCTCTGCTGGCGCATCAAAGAGTGAAATCTGTTCAGTGACAGCACTTGTTTGCCTCATTGGAGCAGGACTTTCTGTACCCTGGCTCTCTAGTTGCGTCAAAATCTTATCCGCCCTTGCTAGAAGGTCTGCTGGCAAACCAGCAATCTTAGCAACATGAATACCGTAAGATTTGTCAGCTGGGCCTGGTTCAATCTTATGAAGGAAGGTGACCTGCCCATCCTGCTCCAAGGTTGCCACATGAACATTGACCAAGTGTTCCAGACTAGCCTCAAGGCTAGTTAATTCATGGTAGTGGGTCGCAAAGAGGGTCTTGGCTCCAATATGCTCATGGATATATTCGATGATGGACTGGGCAAGAGCCATCCCATCATAAGTTGCAGTTCCCCGTCCCAATTCATCGAAGAGAATGAGTGAGTTCTTGGTCGCATGCGAAATGGCATTGTTGGCCTCCATCATCTCCACCATAAAGGTTGATTGACCTGAAACCAAGTCATCTGCTGCTCCGATACGGGTAAAAATCGCATCAAAAATCGGCAAATGAGCGCTTTCTGCTGGCACATAAGAACCCAACTGAGCCATAACTGCCGTCATGGCTAACTGACGCATGTAGGTTGACTTCCCACTCATGTTTGGCCCTGTAATCAGTTGAATACTGGTATCTTCTGCCATCTGAATCGTATTTGGAATATAGGTCTGAGCCCCCATAACCTTTTCAACGACAGCATGGCGCCCTTTCTGGATGTCAATTTGTGAGTCGTCTCCGAATTCAGGTCGAATCAAATGCTGGGTTTCAGCCACAACCGCCAGACTCTGCAAGACATCAACCGTCGCAATTCCTTGAGCTAGAGCCTGTAAACGCTGGATATACTTGCTGACCTCTTCACGAATACGCATAAAAATTTCATACTCTAGGTTAGCTGACTTCTCACGCGCCTCCAACATATCTCCCTCGATACGTGCCAATTCCTCGGTTCCAAAACGTTCTGAGTTCTTCAGCGTTGCCTTGCGGAAAAAGTGGGCTGGCACATTTCCCAGTTGCGAATTGGTCACATGGAAATAGTAGCCATCCTTTTTATTGTAGTCAATCTTAAGCGTGCTGATACCAGAATTTTCTCGCTCCTTGGCCTCAATCTCAGCAATCCAGCTAGTCCCTTCTCTGAGCACTCGGCAGTATTTATCCAAAGTCTCATCAAATCCAGTCCGGATAATACCCCCATCTGTAATCACATGAGGGGCTTCAGGAGCAATCGCTGCGCTAATCAAACTCTCCAACTCAGGGATTCCATCCAATTGTTCGATAAGATAAGTCAGAGCAGGTTGCTCCATCCCTTCTAAAATCGCACGAATCCTTGGCACACTGGATAAGGTAGTCGCCAACTGCAAAAGATCCTTGGGATTGGTTTTACCAAAAGAAACCCGACTAGCCAATCGTTCGATATCATAAACTCCCTTGAGACTGTCTGTCAAATCACTGCGCTCAAAGAAATGATCAAGAAAGACCTGCACCACCTCTTGACGTTGGACGATTCGTTCCTTATCAATCAAGGGGCGATGAATCCAAGAACGCAAGAGCCGCATTCCCATAGCTGTTTTGGTTTCATCCAAAAGCCAGAAAAGACTGCCTTGCTTCTTACCTGAACGAGCATTCTCAACCAAATCCAGACTAGCCTTGGTCGCATAATCCATCTGCAAGAAATCCTTGATTTCATAGCGGATAACAGGTTTGAGGTGGTTCAATTCCCTCATCTGAGTCCGATGAACATACTGGAGCAGCTTACTAGAGGCTGCTTGCTCCACAGTTGCCAATCGTGAATCCAGTAAATGAAGGTCTTCAAAGCCTTCTTTTTCATAGGAAAGCACCAGATTCATCTGGCGACTGAGGATTTGTTCTTCTTCCTCAGACAAGTCATAACCCAACACCACTTCGCGCGCCTTGAGATTGCGGATTTCTCCACAAACCAGCGTAAAATCCAAAAGACCTGTCACATAAAAATCACCCGTCACCAAGTCCATATAAGCTAAGCCAAATTGATTGCCATCACGGTCTATGGCAACCAAGAAGTTGTTCTGACTATCCGGCTTACTGCTATCAACCACTGTCCCTGGCGTAATGACCTGAACAACCTCTCGTTTCACAACCCCAACAGCTTGCTTAGGATCTTCCATCTGCTCTGCGATAGCCACCTTATAGCCCTGCTCAATCAAGACATCGATATACTGTTGAGCAGAATGATAGGGAACACCCGCCATAGGAATCGGATTGTCGGCATTCTTGTTGCGACTCGTTAAGGAAATTTCCAGAATCTGCGCAGCATTGACCGCATCCTCATAAAATAATTCATAAAAATCACCCATCCGAAAGAGCAAAAAAGCATCTGGATATTGCTTTTTAATATCCACATACTGTTGCATGCCGGGTGATAGCTTTTCTATCGCCATTTTCCGTCTCTCCTTGTCAAAAATAAGTCTTGAGAGCAACTCCCAAGACCTTACTTATCTTTCATCAAATCTAGCAAACGATCTTCCATGAGTTTGGCAACGTGCTGGTCTCGACAAATGACCAATAAGGTATTGGCACCAGCAACTGTTCCTAAAATCCATTCATCCTTGTTTGCATCTACAATATTTGCCAAAACAGAGGCTTCGCCCAATTTGGTATGAAGTACCAAGGTAAACTCTGCTCTTGCAACGCCTTCTAAATGATGAGACAAAAATTCCACCAAATCAATCTTTTCTGTCTCATTTGCTAGTACATAATACACCATATCATTTTTCTTGACCTTGGTCAAGCCGATTTCGCGCAAATCACGAGACAGGGTTGTCTGCGTCACAAAGACATTGTGCGCTTCCAACCGATCTTGAATTTCTTTTTGTGTACTTAATTTCTCCTCAGTAATCATTTTTTTTATTAACTGATGACGATCTCTTTTTCTCATAAAATCCTCTTATATGCATATTTATAACTAATTTTATAACTATATTATACCAAAAAAACAGGAGATTTCAAAAATTTTTTCTTCTTTCTTTAAAATTGTGATAAAATAGTAGAAAAGTCCAAAAAGGAGCTCTTAATGAATACAAAAGAATTGATTGCTAGCGAATTGGCTAGCGTCATTGATAGCCTGGACCAAGAGGCTATTTTAAATTTACTGGAAACCCCTAAAAACTCAGAAATGGGAGACATCGCCTTCCCTGCTTTTTCTCTTGCAAAAGTCGAACGTAAAGCACCTCAAATGATTGCGGCTGAACTAGCTGAAAAAATTAACAGCCAAGCCTTCGAAAAGGTTGTAGCAACTGGTCCTTACGTCAACTTTTTCCTTGATAAATCCGCTATTTCTGCTCAAGTATTGCAAGCTGTTATCACTAAAAAAGAACACTATGCTGATCAACATATTGGCAAACAAGAAAATGTTGTGATCGACATGTCTAGTCCCAATATCGCTAAACCATTTTCTATTGGTCACCTGCGCTCAACTGTTATCGGAGATAGCTTATCACATATTTTCCAAAAAATCGGTTATCAAACAGTCAAGGTCAACCATTTGGGAGACTGGGGTAAACAGTTTGGTATGCTGATTGTTGCCTACAAAAAATGGGGAGACGAAGAAGCTGTAAAAGCTCATCCAATTGATGAACTCCTTAAACTCTACGTTCGCATCAACGCTGAAGCTGAAAATGACCCTAGCTTGGATGAAGAAGCACGCGAATGGTTCCGCAAACTGGAAAATGGAGATGAGGAAGCTCTCGCACTTTGGCAATGGTTCCGTGATGAAAGTTTGGTGGAATTTAACCGCCTTTACAATGAATTGCAAGTCGAATTTGACAGCTACAATGGAGAAGCCTTCTACAACGATAAGATGGATGCAGTTGTAGACATTCTTTCTGAAAAAGGCCTTCTTGTTGAATCAGAAGGTGCCCAAGTTGTGAATCTTGAGAAATATGGAATTGAACACCCAGCCCTCATCAAGAAATCTGATGGTGCAACTCTCTACATCACACGTGACTTGGCTGCAGCCCTTTACCGTAAAAACGAATATCAATTTGCTAAATCTATCTACGTTGTTGGTCAAGAACAATCTGCCCACTTTAAACAGCTCAAAGCTGTCTTGAAAGAAATGGGCTACGACTGGAGTGAAGACATTACTCATGTTCCTTTTGGTTTGGTTACAAAAGAAGGGAAAAAACTCTCTACTCGTAAAGGGAATGTCATCTTGCTAGAGCCTACTGTTGCAGAGGCTGTTAGTCGTGCCAAGGCCCAAATCGAGGCTAAAAATCCTGAACTTGAAAACAAAGACCAGGTAGCGCATGCTGTTGGGGTTGGAGCCATTAAATTCTATGACCTTAAGACTGACCGTACAAATGGATATGATTTCGACCTAGAAGCCATGGTATCCTTTGAGGGGGAAACTGGTCCTTATGTTCAATACGCCTACGCTCGTATCCAATCTATCTTGCGCAAAGCAGATTTCAAACCAGAAACAGAGGCTAATTACAGCTTAAATGATGCTGAAAGCTGGGAAATCATCAAACTCATCCAAGATTTCCCACGTATTATCAATCGTGCGGCAGATAACTTTGAACCTTCTATCATTGCTAAATTTGCAATTAGCCTGGCTCAAGCCTTTAACAAATATTATGCACATACACGTATCTTGGATGAAAGCCCAGAGCGCGACAGCCGTCTAGCCCTTAGCTACGCAACTGCAGTCGTTCTCAAAGAGGCCCTTCGCTTGCTCGGAGTAGAAGCACCAGAGAAGATGTGATTCAGTACTAACAATTGGAACTAAAGTTCCCAATTGTTAGACGCTAGCCGCTTTTATGCGGACTAGCTAACTGCTTCACTAGTCATGTCCCCTAAATATAATCGATTTAGAGGCCATGACGTCGTAATCTTCAAGTCACTTTACGTCGTAATCAGTACGAATTGCCTAAACGCTTCACTAATTCACCAAACCAAATAATATCGATTTGGTTTGGTTCATATCGTAATATTTTAAATTACTTGATTGCAAAATAATCTAAGTAACTTACACTAAAGCCTATACGGATTTTGTTTTAGAGGTCTATCAAAAATCTTATCAAGTTTTGCTGGCTTGTTCTGCTATTTTAGATCCACTAAATCAATTTATTCACTACTACTTCTTTATTATACAAGGAGATATCCTATGAGCCAATATGCTTATGTCCTCGTTGTGATTAGCTTGGTTTTTCTTTTTCTGCTTAATAAGTACGAGAAGGAGAGACTTCAAAGGCTCTACCAAGAACAACTTTTGAAGGATGAAACATTTAGGGCTGACATCAAAGAGAGAATTCACACGACTGAAAATATCAATGATGTCATTGCTTACATCAATAAAACTTATCATCTGGGAATGCTGCTATCAAAAGACATTACAGATCAATTGAAATAAACCGAGCTATTCTTTAACTTTAAGGAATATCAAAACCGAGACTAAGAGTTTAATACTTAGCCTCGGTTTTTGTATACTTTTCAAGTAACAAAGCAACCACTCCCCCAGCAATGCAAGTGCAAAATCCTCCAGAATATGATAGAATAAGAGAAAGGACTCTATCAAGGAGGAAAACATGGAAAAACAAACCGTCGCCGTCTTGGGGCCTGGTTCTTGGGGAACTGCCCTTTCACAAGTCTTAAATGACAATGGACACGAGGTACGTATTTGGGGAAACATTCCCGAGCAAATCAATGAAATTAATACACACCATACTAATAAACACTACTTTAAAGATGTCGTTCTAGATGAAAATATCATTGCCTACACCGACTTATCAGAGGCACTGAGAGATGTAGATGCGATTTTGTTTGTTGTCCCAACAAAAGTGACACGACTTGTTGCACAACAAGTTGCACAAACCCTAGACCATAAGGCTATCATCATGCACGCTTCAAAGGGATTAGAACCCGATAGCCATAAACGATTATCAACCATCCTTGAAGAAGAAATTCCTGAACATCTCCGCAGTGATATTGTCGTTGTTTCAGGACCTAGTCATGCGGAAGAAACCATTGTACGTGACCTGACTTTAATCACTGCTGCTTCTAAAGATTTACAAACAGCTCAATACGTTCAAGAACTCTTTAGTAATCACTACTTCCGACTTTATACCAATACGGATGTTATCGGGGTCGAAACCGCTGGTGCTCTTAAAAACATTATCGCTGTCGGTGCTGGAGCCTTACATGGTTTAGGATTTGGTGACAACGCTAAGGCAGCCATCATCGCTCGAGGCTTGGCAGAAATTACCCGCCTAGGGGTAGCACTCGGTGCCAATCCATTGACCTATAGCGGCTTATCTGGTGTGGGAGATTTGATCGTAACGGGAACCTCCATCCACTCTCGTAACTGGAGAGCTGGAGATGCTCTTGGTCGTGGAGAATCTCTAGCTGATATTGAAGCCAATATGGGCATGGTGATTGAAGGAATTTCAACAACTCGAGCAGCCTATGAACTAGCGCAAGAACTTGGAGTCTATATGCCAATTACACAAGCCATTTACCAAGTTATTTACCACGGAACCAATATTAAAGATGCCATTTATGACATCATGAACAATGAATTTAAAGCAGAAAATGAGTGGTCTTAACCCTCTAGAGAAAGGATTCTTATGACATCAAAAGTTAGAAAGGCAGTCATCCCTGCCGCTGGACTTGGAACTCGATTTTTACCAGCAACCAAAGCACTTGCTAAAGAAATGTTGCCAATTGTGGACAAACCAACTATCCAATTTATCGTAGAAGAAGCTCTTAAATCAGGTATTGAAGATATTCTGGTTGTCACTGGTAAATCAAAACGTTCTATTGAAGACCACTTTGACTCAAACTTTGAGCTTGAGTACAACCTCAAAGAAAAAGGCAAACATGACTTGCTAAAATTGGTAGACGAAACAACTGGCATTCGCCTTCACTTTATCCGTCAAAGCCATCCTCGTGGTCTGGGAGATGCTGTCTTACAAGCCAAAGCTTTTGTAGGGAATGAGCCCTTCGTTGTCATGCTGGGTGACGACCTAATGGATATCACAGATGACCATGCTGTCCCTTTGACAAAACAATTAATGAACGATTACGAGACGACTCACGCATCAACAATTGCTGTTATGCCTGTCCCTCATGAAGAAGTTTCAGCATATGGAGTTATCGCTCCTCAGGGTGAAGGGATTAATGGTCTCTACAGTGTCGAAACTTTCGTTGAAAAACCAGCTCCAGAAGATGCTCCAAGTGATTTGGCAATCATCGGACGCTATCTTCTGACACCTGAGATTTTTGATATCTTAGAAAATCAAGCTCCTGGCGCTGGAAATGAAATCCAGCTTACCGACGCTATTGATACGCTTAATAAAACGCAACGTGTTTTCGCTCGCGAATTTACAGGAGCTCGTTACGACGTTGGGGATAAGTTTGGCTTTATGAAAACATCTATTGACTACGCCCTCAAACACCCACAAGTCAAAGATGACTTGAAAGATTACCTCATCCAACTTGGAAAAGAATTGGCTGAGAAAGAATAACATAAAAAGATAAGGTTCAAAAATGCCTTATCTTTTTTATTACATAACTATTCTTATAAACCTTCACAACCCCATTCCCTTGTAGAGAAGTAAGACTGCAAGTCCTACAAACAAGACTACCGCTCCTAGCCTCTGGCTACTACTATACATCCGTCTTTCTCCTCGAACTGGAAAGATAATTGCTAGAAATGCTCCACCAACTGCTCCCCCGATATGGCCTCCTAGGCTGATTCCTGGAATCAGAACACTTCCAATAATGTTAACCACAAAAAGTGTCAGATAGGATTGCCCCAACTGCTGGATATAAGGATTACGCGTAGCATAGCGAAGAATGATAATCGCGGCAAATAGCCCATAGAGAGAAGTAGAAGCTCCTGCTGCTAAGGATTTTGGACTAAATACAAAAACAAAGAGATTGCCCATCATTCCAGATAAGAGATAGAGAAAGAAAAACTTCTTGGATCCGAAAATTTCCTCTACTTGTCTACCAAGATAATAAAGGGAAAACATATTAACAATGAAATGCTCCCAACCAATATGAACAAAAATGGCAGAAAAGAGACGCCAAATCTGCTCGGGAAAGAGCAGAATAGCAGGCCCATACATGGCTCCAAATCGAAATAAGGTATCCGCCCTGTCAAAGTTTCCACCTGTAGTCACCAACATTAGTAGAAACACCAAGGCCGTCACTAAGAGGAAGAAACTCGTCACAGGGTAACGCCTATCAAAGATTTCTTTCATCAATCAGTACCTCCTGAACAGGAATATCATGCTTTTCAGGGATAAAGTCCTGAATTTGACAAGGATAAACCGTACTCAAAGTATGACCAGAAGAATGTTCCAGATAGCGGTCATAATAGCCTCCACCGTATCCAATCCGATATCCTTCCGTCGTAAAAACCAGACCAGGAACATGAATCAAATCAATCTGAGAGGCATCCACCACTTCCAAATCTCCCTGTGGTTCCAGTAATCCAAAGGAAGTTTTGACCAGTTGTTGCGGACGATATACTACAAACTCCATGCGCCCCTTGGGATAGGTTTTGGGTATCAGAACCTTTTTGCCGTCCTTCAGCGCCTGCTCAATCAGTTCCTGCGTTTGAAACTCATGAGGAAAAGAGAGGTAGGTTGCGATGATCTTAGCTTCTTGGTAAAAGGGGTGTTGTAAAAGTCGTTCGGTTAAAGCTAGATCCAAAGTAACTTTTTGAGTTCGAGGGATAGCCTTCATTTCGTGCAAGACTTGCTTACGTAATTCCGATTTCATAGACAAACCCTCTACTCTGCTACCTTCTTTTTCAGGAAACTAGAGACCGCATCCACCCCAATAGCTAATGCTTCTTCCTTAGGACTCATCTGAGGGTGATGAAGGGCATAGGGACTATCAATACCTAGCCAGAACATAACGCCATCAACTTTTGAAAGGAGATAACCAAAGTCTTCACCTGTCATAGCAGGTTCGATATCAATCAACTCAATTCCGTCTTTTTCCTCAAAGAAATCCATCAGTTCACGCGCCAAGACTGGATGGTTCTCAACAGGCAGGTAACCACCTTGTTTGAGTTCCACTTCGACTTCCATATCAAAGGCTGCTGCAACTCCTTCTGCAACTGTTTTGACCCGCTTTTGTACCAAGAGACTCATGTCCTGAGTCAAGGCCCGAATAGTTCCATGCAAAAAGGCTGTATCTGTGATAACATTATTGGTTGTTCCAGCTTGGAAAAGACCAAAGGTCACCACCGCTCCCTCGATTGGGTTAACATTGCGACTGACCACTGACTGTACTTGGGTCACAAAGTAACTAGCCGCCACCAAGGCGTCATTAGCTTCATGTGGAAAGGCTGCGTGTCCTCCTTTGCCTTTGAAACGGATTTTCACCTCGCAAGTCCCTGCAAAGAGTGTATGAGTATTGGTCGCAATCTGTCCAACCTTCAAATCTGGCCGAACATGGAGGCCATAAAACTGGTCTGGCAACCAGTCTCCAAAAGCGCCATCCTCATACATGAGCATGCCACCAGCTTCATTTTCTTCAGCAGGCTGAAACAAAAAGAGCAGATTGTTCTTTGGTTGCTCCTCAAGGGCGCGCTCAAGACAGCCCAAAGCAATGGTCATGTGGAAATCATGGCCACAAGCATGCATACGACCTTGGTGCTGAGAAGCGAAAGGAAGGCCTGTTTGTTCGACGATAGGCAGACCATCAATATCTGTCCGCCAACCAATGGTACGCTCTGGCTGACTCCCCTGCAAATAAACCAAAATCCCTGTCCGCCAAGTACGAACTTGGACAAAATTCTTGCCCACAGTCAATTTCTCAATCACATCCAGCAAATAAGTCTGAGTCTTGAACTCCTCCAAGCCAATCTCTGGAATCTGGTGCAAATCTCGTCGAGTCTGAATCAAATCTAACATCTATCTATCCTCCTATATAGCAGAAAGAGGCTGGAAAAAGAGTTCCGCCTCTATTTTTCATTTACAATTACAAGGTACGAAGCGCATCTTCTAGCGCTGTTTTTTGTTGGGTTTGGGCATCAATCTCTTTGATAATGCGAGCTGGAACACCTGCTACTACCACATTTTCTGGGACATCTTGGGTAACAATAGCTCCTGCTGCAACAACTGAACCACTACCGATTTGGACCCCTTCGATAACCACTGCATTAGCACCGATGAGAACATTGTCTCCAACACGGACTGGGTCAGCGCTAGCTGGCTCAATCACACCTGCAAGAACGGCACCTGCACCAACGTGACTGTTTTTCCCAACGATAGCACGACCACCAAGGATAGCCCCCATGTCAATCATAGTTCCTGCCCCGATTTCAGCACCGATATTGATAACTGCTCCCATCATGATAACAGCATTGTCACCAATTTCAACCTGATCACGGATAATAGCACCTGGCTCGATACGAGCGTTGATAGCACGTTTGTCTAGCAAGGGAACTGCAGAATTACGAGCATCTTGCTCAACAACATAGTCTTGATTTTCTACCAAACCATCGAGAAGCGGAGCCACGTCCTTCCAATCTCCGAATAGGACATTCCCTAGTTTAACAACAGAGCTTGGTACAGCAGTTGCAAGTTGTCCTTCAAAGGTTACTTTAACACTGGTTTTCTTTTCAGCATTGGCGATAAATTGGATAATTTCTTGTGCGTCCATTTTTGTAGCAGTCATAAGCGCCTCCTAGTTCATTTTAATGATACCTATTCTACCAAAA
Source organism: Streptococcus mitis (assembly GCA_946190205.1). Lineage (GTDB taxonomy): Bacteria > Bacillota > Bacilli > Lactobacillales > Streptococcaceae > Streptococcus > Streptococcus mitis_DI. The sequence continues at coordinate 19,133 of CAMHZO010000010.1, forward strand.
AAGGCCTCAAATTTGAAGCCTTTTTGTTTGTTTTTAGGTATGATTTTTAGGGATGTGAGATAAAACGTGCTGTCGGTAAAAGCAAGCCCCTACCGATACAACCTAAAAACACTCTTCACAACTATCTCCCCGTGTTTTATTGACTATTCTAGTATAGCACACTTTTAGAATTAAGAAAAGACTTTTTATTTACTTTCTTTCGCTTCTTCTATCGATAGGAAAATCATGGGCAAAATAATCAAGGCCATAGCTAGAAGAAGGGACCAATCCACTACCAAGCCTAAAAATAAAACACTCAAAAGGGCAGAAGAGAGAGGTTCACTGGCACTGATAACGGAAACCACCAAAGGAGAAACCAAGGAAACAGCCTTCATGGAAATAAAAAAAGCAAAAGCCGTCCCAAAAAAAGCGATAATGAGACAAATCAAGATACTCCAAATATCAGGAGTAAAGGAAAGCTGATAAACCGGCGAGAGGACATTGCTAAACAAACCTGCCAAAATCATCCCCCACCCAACCGTGGGAACAAAACCATAACGCTTCGCAAAAGGTTGGGGCAAGATAACATTAAACATAACCCCCATGGCACTCAGCAAACCCGTCACAAGTGCTAGCGGTGTCATGGATAATTGAGAGAGATCTCCCTTTGTCGCCATCAGGCAAACACCCAACATGGCAACCAAAACATAAAAAATAGCGCTTTTTGACGCTCGTTTTTGATAAACCAAGCGATTGTAAAAGAGGATAAAGACAGGACTGATAAACTGTAAAATAGTCGCTGTCGCTGCATTAGAATATTCTACGCAGAGGTAGAAAAAATACTGGACTGAAAAAATCCCCAAAATAGCATAGGCTAAAAAGGGTAGGTAATTTTTCTTATCTCGCCAAATATCTAGCACTTGCGATTTTAATTGCACTGCAGAACAAATGAGCACAAGACTCCCTGCCAGTGTCAAACGCATAGAGGTAATCCAGCCAGAGGACACTTGATAATGAGTAAAGAAATATTCTCCTAAAATTCCACAGATTCCCCAGATTAAGCCGGATAGGAGCGAATAAATAGTTCCTTTAACAATCTTTTTCTGATACTGATTCATACCTTTATTGTAACACGAAAGGAAAAAAGAAAAAAGTGGCAATCAATGCCACTTTCCTATCTTCTACTATTTGGTTGTGTAGATGATGAACTTGATGTACTGCTAGAACTACTACTTGAACTTGGCGTAGATGAGAAACTACCAATAATACTTGACCAAGCATTTTGATAATCTGCTTCACTTCCTCCAATAGCAAAGTGATAGCTAGTCGTAGGAGCTCCCGCCTTATTAGCCCAATAGCTCGTTACAGTAGCCCCTGAAAGATCCACTGTTTTTCCATTAACGGATACTTTGCCTGGCTTCTGTCCTGTAGATCTGAGGACCTGAGATTGGGTCACACTAGAATCAAGATTAAAGCGTTCATTGCCCCAAACACCAGGCTCGGCCTGTTGGATAGCATTGACCAAGTAGGCCATATATTTGGCATTTCGATAATGCCCAGCCCCCTTAGCCATTGGGCGGTTGTCGTCATGCCCTAGCCAACCACCTAGAGTCAATCTTGGTGTTGACAGCATGAGCCACATATTTTCATCCTCATTGGTTGTACCAGTCTTACCAATCCAGTCTGCACGAGCTAAACTTGAATTGATAGAAGCCAAATCCGTTTGGAAACTTGAAGTGATTCGAGATGAAATCACCTCACGAAGCAAACTCTGCATAATTGTTGCCGTTGCCTTCGAGTACACTTGAACTGGTTTGTCTTGGAATTCATAGATCACTCTACCATCAGATGATTCAATCTTAGAAATCACATGTTTCTGATGATAAACACCGTTATTAGCAATTGTTTGATAACCATTGGTATGCTGGGCGACTGTGACTTCAATACCGCCTCCCATAGGCAGACTTTCGATACCGTACTCCGGAATCTCGTAACCCATTTTCTCCATGTAACCCTTGACATCAACACCCTTCTCACGAAGCATGCGATAGGTCCAATAGGCTGGGATATTCCACGAATAGTTCAAGGCTTCACCTAGGGTCATCATGCCTGTACCTGGACTATTTACATACATGATAGGATTTCCATTAGAGAATTTTGTCGGATAATTGGACAAGATACTAGCGCTTCCCATCAAACCTTGGTCAATGGCAATACCGTAGGCCAACAAAGGCTTGGTTGTAGAGGCTGGCGAGCGCTTGGTGTCGAAGGCGTGATTGTTTTGGTTAGTCTGGTAATTACGACCACCAACAAAGCCTAGAACAGCCCCCGTTTTATTGTCCATCAAAACATTCCCTACTTCAGGCTGCCCAGTCGAATCATCTACCAAACGACCGTAGTTAGCAACTGCATTTTGCATGGCGTTATGGATTTTTTTATTGATCGTTGTAGTAATTTTGTAACCGCCTTTACTTAGCTCCTGCTCAGCTCGCTCATGATAGGCCTTTTGAATCGACTCGTTTTTCAACTCTTGGCTAGAGACATTGTCCTGTTGAACTAAATAATCATACATACGGTCTGTCGCTTCAGCCATAGCTGTAAAGTAGAGATAATCCCTCGAAACAGCATTGACAGTTCCTGATGGCAAGAAATCTTGTTTGAGATTATAATCCTTGTACTGGTCGTATTCTTCCTGAGTCAGAGCACCAGTACGGTACATGTTGTAGAGAACATCCTTGGCCCGCTTCAAACCAAGTTCTAAGTCTTCATCACTCTTTAACTCTCCAGTATTTTCATAAGGGGAATAAGTAATCGGACTCTGTGGCAAACCTGCTAGGAAGGCAGCTTGGGGAATACTCAGCTTGTTGGCATCGATACCGAAAATCCCTTCAGCAGCTTGCTGAGCACCTGCAATATTCTGTCCTTTATGATTTCGACCAAAGGGAGCAACATTGAGATAAGTAGTCAAGATTTCATCCTTACTCATGCTGCGTTCCAAGGCAAGGGCATCAACAATTTCTGTAGCCTTACGAGCCAAAGTCGGAGCATCTCCGACCACTTGTTGCTTGATTAACTGTTGGGTCAAGGTCGAGCCCCCGCTAGATGAGCCCAAACCTGCAAAGGTTCCCAAAGTCGCCCGAATCACAGCTTTTGGCACAACCCCATTATGTTCAAGAAAATGTTCGTCCTCAGTTGCAATGATAGCCTTTTTGAGATTGTCTGATATTTCCTCAGATGAAACAGAAGTTCGCAGTAGGTCGCTCTCGATAGAAGCAATGACACTCCCATCTGCATAAACAATTTCTGAGATGGAAGAAATATTTTTAACCTGCTTGACCAAGTCCTCCGATTGGGGAACCTTGGCCTTGTCAAACAAAGCAACTCCATAACCAAGAGCTACACCAGCACCAAAAAGCCCACCGATAAAGCCTAGAATAAAGAGAGTATTCAAAATTCCCTTGATAGCAACTAAAATGCTACCTAGGATAGACAGGATTTTCCCACCTGTCCCATCCGACTTCTTCTCTTCTGAGACTTTCTCTGATTTTTTATGATTTATTTTTGATTTTACTAGCTGGAAAAATTCCAGCATTTTTTGTTTTAATTCATTTAATTGATTTTGCATGGATTTCCTCACTTTATCTATTATACCATAAAAGGTAAACTTTCAATAAAATAGCCACTTTCTTCCCTATTCTACTAGGCTATTGCCCAAGTTTGTGATACAATAGGTAGAAACAATATTTTATAAAGGAGAAAAGACACATGCACATTTTTGATGAGCTAAAAGAGCGTGGTTTGATTTTTCAAACGACTGATGAAGAAGCTTTGCGTAAAGCCCTAGAAGAAGGTCAAGTTTCTTATTATACTGGCTACGATCCAACTGCTGACAGCCTTCACCTAGGCCACCTTGTCGCAATCTTGACAAGTCGTCGCTTGCAGCTAGCAGGTCACAAACCCTATGCGCTCGTTGGCGGTGCTACAGGTCTCATCGGAGATCCGTCCTTCAAAGATGCTGAACGTAGTCTCCAAACAAAAGACACAGTAGATGGCTGGGTCAAGTCTATCCAAGGACAACTTTCTCGTTTTCTTGACTTTGAAAATGGGGAAAACAAGGCTGTCATGGTCAACAACTACGACTGGTTTGGCAGCATCAGCTTCATTGATTTCCTCCGTGATATCGGAAAATACTTTACTGTCAACTACATGATGAGCAAGGAGTCTGTGAAAAAACGGATCGAAACAGGAATTTCATACACTGAGTTTGCCTACCAAATCATGCAAGGTTACGACTTCTTCGTCCTTAACCAAGACCACAACGTAACGCTTCAAATCGGTGGTTCTGACCAGTGGGGAAATATGACAGCTGGTACCGAATTGCTTCGTCGTAAGGCTGACAAGACAGGCCACGTTATCACTGTTCCACTGATTACCGATGCAACTGGTAAGAAATTTGGTAAATCAGAAGGAAACGCAGTCTGGCTCAATCCTGAAAAGACTTCCCCATATGAAATGTACCAATTCTGGATGAACGTTATGGACGCTGACGCTGTTCGCTTCTTGAAGATCTTTACTTTCTTGTCACTTGATGAGATTGAAGACATCCGTAAACAATTTGAAGCGGCTCCACACGAACGTTTGGCACAAAAAGTCTTGGCTCGTGAAGTCGTGACTCTTGTGCACGGAGAAGAAGCCTACAAAGAAGCCCTCAACATCACTGAGCAACTCTTTGCAGGAAACATTAAGAATCTTTCTGTTAAAGAGCTCAAACAAGGACTTCGTGGTGTACCAAACTACCAAGTACAAGCAGACGAAAACCACAATATCGTGGAACTGCTCGTCTCATCTGGTGTGGTGAATTCAAAACGCCAAGCCCGTGAAGACGTCCAAAACGGAGCTATCTACGTCAACGGTGACCGCATCCAAGACCTTGACTATATCTTGAGTGACGCAGATAAGCTTGAGAACGAACTGACTGTTATCCGTCGTGGAAAGAAAAAATATTTTGTATTGACTTACTAAACTGTTCAACATTTACCTATAAAAAAGGAGTTAACCTCGAGAAAGGTAACTCCTTTTTGTTGTTGATAATCACATCTATCTAGCCTTAATAGACAGGCTACGCAGGACTATGCGTAAGGTTGTTAGATTATGTAGGATAGAGAGGTTTGAAGGACTGAGCCAATTAAACAAGCCAAAGCCAATCAAACTACTATTTACGACAACGGTATCTTGAATATTCTTCTTGATGAGTGTTTGCAAAGATGATGATAGCCAATCCAACTCTTGGAAGAAATCCAAACGATTATCTAACAATAAGATATCGCTCATCTGCTTAGAAATATCTGCACTCTCATTCATCACCACACCGATATCTGATAGGGTTAGAGCAGCTGAGTCATTCAACCCATCCCCAACCATCAAAATAGTGTGACCCGCTTTCTGCAGTTCCTCTACTAACTCAAATTTCCCATCAGGTTTCAAGTCTGTATAGACCTGATCAAAGGGCAAATCTTTGACTAATTCCTCTGTTCTAACCAGGGTGTCCCCTGTTGCCAGAATCAATTTTTTCCCTTGTGCCTTAAGTTTCTCCAAGGCTGCTTTTGCTTCTTTTCTCAAAGGAGTATGAATGCAGAACATTCCAATCAATTCATTCTGATAAGCCAAGAATAAGAGATTATAGTGACTCTTGTACTCTTCAATTAAAGCATTTTGTTCTGAACTGATATGAATCTGCTCATCCTGCATCAAAACATAATTCCCAATAAGAACTGGTTGCCCATCTATATGAGATTTAATCCCCTTGCTTGCGATATATTGGAGTTTCCCATGCATTTCCTCATGTTCAATTCCCTCTATCTCAGCTTGCTTGACGATGGCATTAGCAATAGGATGATAAATGTGTTCCTCAAGACAGGCACTGATTCTGAGAATATCTTCCTCACTATAGTCCCCAAAAGGTAACACCTTTTCAACTATCGGATAGCTAGTTGTGATTGTTCCCGTCTTATCAAACAAGAAAGTATCAACTTCCAGATATTTCTCCAGAACATCCCCATCCTTAATCACCATTTCACGATTCAACCCCTCCTTGATAGCTGTTAAATAAGCTACAGGAGTAGATATTTTCAAAGCGCAGGAGAAATCGACCAATAGGAAAGAAATAGCCTTAGAAAAAGAACCTGTTAATAGGTAAGTCAGCCCAGCACCCAAGAAATTATATTTGACGACCTTATCCGCCATCTTGATGAAATAGCGTTGTTTCGTTTTCTTATTTTCTTCAGATTTCTTCATCAACTCAATCAGCTGTAAAATACGGCTGTTCATCTGATTATCGGTTACACGAATACGCAACTCTCCAGTTTCTAATACTGTATTTGCACAAACTAAATCAGACTCTCTTTTTTCAACTGGAAAACTCTCTCCCGTCAAGGAACTTTCGTTGACCATACCTAAACCTGAAACTACTTGTCCATCAAACAGAATTTCATTTCCTTGAGATAGTACCAAGACATCTCCTATTTGAACATCGGAACTCTTGATACTAACAACCGTATCGCCCTGTACTAAGAATACGTCGCTCTCTTTTGCAAGAAGGCTTTGTTCTAGATCTGTTGCAGTTTTTTTCAAGGACCACTGATCTAAATGATTCCCCAAATCAAGCATAAACATGATATTGCTAGCTGTCTTGGATTGGTTCATAAACAAGGACAATAAAATCGCCGAACAGTCCAAGACCTCCATCGTTAGTTCCTTACGCGCTAGTGTTTGATAGGCTTCTCTAATATAGCCAAAAGCCTGATAACAAGTCCATATATAGCGAATAGGGTACGGCACAAAACTACGAAAAAGTATACGCTTAATCGCTGCACCTGAAACAATAGAATAAGCACTCTCTTCTCTACGAATGGGAAGAGTCATCAACTCAGAAACTTTCCCTTTATCAATTCTTTTTAAAAAGGCTTCTGCATTATCTAATACAGAAAAGCCTTCTTTTATGCGTAGAGTAAAGTGCTGTTGATCCATGTAAAACTGGATGGACTCAATCCCCTTTTCATCTCTCGCCAAGGAACGAAGATAGTCTTGAATATCCAAGGTGAGTGAAAAAGAAGATGATAGTCGGATATGTTGGTATCCTCTATGTAGCACTTTAAAAGACATATTATTCCCCTATAAGGCTATCTAATTGCTCTTCTTTTTTCTCTTGCTCGTACAAATATTTGGCATCTTGCAAGACATCGTCTCCATGTTGTTTCACAACAGAAACAGATGCATCTAGCCCGTCTTTCAACTTGTAAGCCTTAGCCAAAGCTTTAGAATAACCTTTTTTAGCTTCCTTACTTGCTAAGATTTTCAAGCCAAGGGTACCAAATGCGACACCACCCAAAAAGAGTGATGATTTTTTCGCAACTTTTGCGACGGTTAGTACTTCTTTTAACATACTTATTTCCTCCTTATCATTATTATATAGCAATTTAGATATAAAAGCAATGTCATTTCATAAATTGGAGAATTAGTTTTATTTCTACTGAATCTCCCATCTACTTATTCCTAAAGTTGCTTTCATTTGCCTCTTTTGATACACTTAAACTATGAATACAAATCTCAAACCCAAACTTCAGCGTTTTGCTTCTGCGACTACCTTTGCCTGTCCTATCTGTCAAGAAAATCTGACTCTGGTAGAGAGTAGTCTCAAATGTAGCAATCGCCATTCTTTTGACTTGGCGAAATTCGGCTATGTCAATCTAGCCCCTCAAATCAAGCAATCTGCTAACTATGACAAGGAAAATTTTCAAAACCGTCAACAAATCCTAGAAGCCGGCTTTTATCAAGCTATTCTAGAGGCCGTCTCTGATTTACTTTCAAACTCAAAAAATGCCAAAACAATTTTAGATATCGGCTGTGGTGAAGGATTCTATTCTCGCAAACTCCAAGAAAGGCATCCTGACAAAACCTTCTATGCCTTTGATATTTCCAAAGATTCCGTCCAAATCGCTGCCAAGAGCGAACCCAACTGGGCAGTCAATTGGTTCGTTGGCGACTTGGCTCGTCTTCCTATAAAAGACGCCAGCATGGATATCCTACTTGATATCTTCTCACCTGCCAACTATGGAGAATTTCGTCGCGTTTTATCCAAAGACGGTATCTTGATAAAGGTTATTCCAACTAAAAATCACCTCAAGGAAATCCGTCAGAAGGTACAAGACCAGCTGACAAACAAGGACTATTCCAACCAAGATATCAAAAATCATTTCCAAAACAACTTCACTATCTTATCCAGTAAAACTGCCTCACTAACCAAGCCTATCACAGCAGAGCAGCTCCAAGCCCTACTCAGTATGACTCCTCTCCTCTTTCACATCGACCAGAGCAAGATTGACTGGAGCCAACTGACAGAGATTACCATTGAAGCTGAGATTCTGGTTGGGAAAGTACTATAATTGACACAAAAACCGCATTTCAAAAAGATCTGCGGTTTTAAATTTCAATTTTTTAACTATCTATCCGAAAAGTCTAAAACATTTAAAGCTTTTAGCTTCTCCATTTATTTTCGATTCGAAATAACAAACTTATCAATAAATAGTAAGTGAAATAAGGCAAGTGTAATTCCCGATAAGCACCCATGATAAGAGATTTCTTGATGGGTAAGGGGGTAAAGATTACTATTACCCGCCAAGAGGCATGTTAAAATAACAAATAGAATCCAAAATAAATCAGTCCATTTATATTTTGAAAAATATTTTTTCCACATAAAAACACCTTCTTTCCTACAATCATATTATAATACTTTATGTAAGCGAACACAAGAAATATGAGGTGATCAACTAAGAAGAAGCATGAGGTTGAAAGAGAGTGTTAAACCTTCAATACGTCTATGGTTTCTCTTCTTTTAAGATAAGATTGACCCAAATCCACAACATTCAAAAAAGCGAATTTCAATCGAAATTCGCTTTATAGGAAAGTGTATTGGTATAAATCTTGTATCTTAGTTCAAGTGCCAGATATCTTCGTTATACTGAGCGATTGTACGGTCAGATGAGAAGAATCCTGCTTTAGAAATGTTAACGATAACTTTATCCAACCATGCGTCACGGTCTTCGTAGTCAGCCAACATTTGTTCTTTAACCTTGATGTAGTCTTCTAAGTCAAGAAGAGTCATGAACCAGTCTTTGTTGATCAATTCATTGTAAAGACGTTCCAAGCGCTCTTTGTTTCCAGCTGCAAGAACTGCATCGCTAACGATGAAGTCAACCAATGGTTTGATAGTTTTACGAGCGTAGAATTCGCTTGATTTGTAAGCTGCTTTTGCGTAAAGGTCGATAACAGTTTCTGAATCTTCACCAAAGATGTAGATGTTTTCGTCGCCAACCAACTCAGCGATTTCCACGTTAGCACCGTCCATAGTACCAAGAGTCAAAGCTCCGTTCAACATGAATTTCATGTTACCAGTACCTGAAGCTTCTTTAGAAGCAAGTGAGATTTGTTCTGAGATATCACATGCTGGGATAAGGAAGCTTGCTGCAGTAACGTTGTAGTTTTCAACCATAACTACTTGCAAGTGTGGAGCTACTGCTGGATCGTTAGCAATAACTTCTGACATGCAAAGGATCAAGTGGATGATGTCTTGAGCGATTGTGTAGGCTGGAGCTGCTTTACCACCAAAGAAGATTGTGATTGGGCGAGCAGGGATGTTACCAGCTTTGATGTCAAGGTATTTGTGGATGACGTACAAAGCGTTCATTTGTTGGCGTTTGTACTCGTGAAGACGTTTGATTTGGATATCAAAGATAGAGTTTGTATTGATTTCCACACCTTGGTGTTCTTTCAAGTGACGAGCCAATTTACGTTTGTTGTGAGCCTTGATACTTTCCAATTTTTCTTTGACAGCTGCTTTGTCTTCATAAGACAAGAGTTTTTCAAGCTCATCTGCTTCATGGTGCCAACCTTCTCCAATAATCTCATCCAAGTAGTGAGATAGTCTTGGGTTAGCATGCATGAGCCAACGACGGAAAGTGATACCGTTTGTTTTGTTGTTGAATTTTTCTGGGTAAAGGTCGTAGAAAGCTTTCAACTCAGAGTTCTTCAAGATTTCAGTATGAAGTGCCGCTACTCCGTTAACACTGTATCCGTAGTGGATATCCATGTGAGCCATGTGAACACGCCCACTCTCATCGATAATTTGAACAGCTGGATCTTTGTATTCTGCTTTCACGCGACGGTCCAATTCTTCGATGATTGGTACCAAGTGAGGAACCACTTCTTGCAAGAATTCAAGAGGCCATTTTTCAAGGGCTTCAGCAAGGATTGTGTGGTTAGTGTAGGCAGTCATGCTACGAACAATTGAGATTGCTTCGTCAAGTTCGATACCACGAGCAGTCAAAAGACGGATCAATTCAGGGATAACCATTGATGGGTGAGTATCGTTGATTTGGACAACTGCGTAGTCAGCAAGGTCATGCAAGTTGCTTCCTTTTTCGATTGCTTCTTCGATGATCAATTGCGCACCGTTTGAAACCATGAAGTATTGTTGGAAGATACGGAGCAATTCACCTTGACGGTCACTATCATCTGGGTAAAGGAAAAGAGTCAAGTTGCGAGCGATATCTGTCTTGTCAAAGTTGATACCGTCTTTAATGATTGAAGAATCAACTGAATCCAAGTCAAACAAACGCAAGCGGTTCTTAGTTTCTGTCTTGTAACCTGGTACATCGATATCGTAAAGAGTTGATGTCAATGTGAAGTGAGCAAATGGCACTTGGTAGCTACGGCTTGAGCGAACCAACCAGTTTTGCTCTGTCAACCATGCATTTGGAATTGTTTCTTGTTGGTTGTTTTTAAGAACTTGTTGGAAAAGACCGTAGTGGTAGTTAAGACCAACACCGTCACCGTTCAAACCAAGAGTAGCAATTGAGTCGATAAAGCAGGCAGCCAAACGTCCCAAACCACCGTTACCAAGAGATGGTTCCAATTCAACTTCTTCAACTTCGATCAAGTCTTTACCTGCAGCTGCAAGTTCTTTTTTGACATCGTCGTAAAGACCAAGGTTGATCAAGTTGTTTGACAAGAGTTTACCAATCAAGAACTCAGCTGAGATGTAGTAAACTTTTTTCTTACCAGTGTTAACTGGTTTTTTGCTACTTGCAAACTTGCTGTAGTTAAGAAGAGCCAGGTAAAGCTCTTCATTGCTACATTCTGCAATGGTTTTATTGTAACGATTTTGTACAAATTCTTGTAGTGATAACATGTTTAAGGTGTCTCCTGATATTGTATTATTTCTTTAATTCTACCAAATTTTCATTGATTCGGCGATAGATTATTGTCAAGTCAAGCAAGCCTTCCTCGACAGCTGGTGTCAATTGTTCTTCAGTCATACGCCAAGACCAGTTTCCACCAAGGGTAGATGGGAAGTTCATACGAGCTGCCTCATCCAATTCTAGCAAATCTTGCATAGTTGCAATTGCCATGAAGCTAACTGATGAAAAGACTGTACGAAGCATAGCATGTGGCACTGTTTCGTATTCTTTACGGTTAGTGTAGCGAGCCATGTATTCACGAGTCGCATCATCGATCTCGTTACGGTACCAACCAAGGACCGTATTGTTATCGTGTGTTCCTGTGTACATAACTGAGTTAGCAGGTGCCAAGTGTGGGCTATCGATGCTTTCGTCTTCTGGGTTGAAGGCAAATTGAAGAATCTTCATTCCTGGGAAGCCAGTACGTTCACGCAATTCGATAACCTCGTCTGTCATGAAACCAAGATCTTCTGCGATGATGTTTAACTCACCAAGTTCTTCCTTAACGGCTGCAAAAAGCTTGTAGCCAGGACCTTTCACCCACTCACCAGGTGCTGCTGTATCGGAACCAGCAGGGATTTCCCAGTAAGATTCGAAACCACGGAAGTGGTCAATACGAACGATGTCGTAGATTTTGAAGCTTTCACGCAAGCGTTCAATCCACCATTTGTAGCCGTCTTTGTCCATTGCTTCCCAGTCATAGATTGGGTTACCCCAAAGCTGACCAGTTGCAGAAAATTCATCTGGTGGGCATCCTGCGATGCAAGTCGCCTTACCGTTGACATCTGTCTTGAAGAGATGTGGATTTGCCCACATATCGCTTGAATCTTCCGCTACGTAGATTGGCATGTCCCCAACGATTTCGATGTGGTTGTCGTTAGCGTAAGCTTTCAATTTCAACCATTGTTGGAAGAAGAAGTATTGAGTCACACGGTGGTAAACCAACTTGTCTGCCAATTGCTCACGGTAGCTTTCAAGTGCTGAAGCTTTACGAGCACGAGCATCTGCATCTGGCCATTCAGTCCAAGCAAGATTATCAAAATGCTCTTTGATAGCCATATACTCTGCAAAGAGTTCAAGCCATGATTGGTTGTCTTGAGCAAATTTCTCAAAATCTTTAACATCTCCTACTTCCAAGAAACGTTTTACCGCTTTTTCTAAAAGAGGACGACGTGCATAGTAGATTTTCGCATAATCAACTTCAGACGCATCACTACCAAAGTCAACCCCTTCAAGGTCACTTGCTTGCAACAAGCCTTGTTCCACCAAGATATCTAAATCGATAAAATGAGTGTTCCCTGCGAAGGCTGAGAAAGATTGGTAAGGAGAGTCTCCGTAACTAGTTGTTCCTAGTGGAAGGATTTGCCAGTAACGTTGTTTTGTGCGAACCAAGAAATCAACGAAGTCGTAAGCACTTTTACCAAATGATCCGATTCCGTATGCCCCTGGAAGAGAAGAAATGTGCATCAACACACCACTTTGACGTTTTTTCATAATAAGCACCTCATGTGTTTATAGTTAGATATTACATTTTTATGAGCGCAAACGTTTGCGCTATTACTAGTATAGCTCATTTTCTCGATAAATGCAAGCGGTTTTAAGTAACTTTTTTGATTATTTTTTAAAAATTTTTTCTTCTTACTCGTATATATATTCTTTCAGGCAACAAACAAAATAGGAATAAGGGTTTCACTTATCTCATTAAGCAAAAATAAAGCGAGAATCCTCTCTGGTTTCCATTTGTAAATTAGGCAATCGTTTTCTCAACTTTTTTTAAATTTAAAACAAAACGGATTTTTTGGATTTTCTACTATTATATGACGATGAAGCGTTTACTTTTTTCACAATTTTTTAAAAAATTTTTACAAAAAACACTTGCAACCGCTTTCCGATTGTGCTATACTAGTCCCATAAAGGAAAACGTTTGCGTTTCCTCATTATAAAATTTGTTATTCTTTAGGAGGAATACACTATGTCATCTAAATTCATGAAGAGCGCTGCTGTGCTTGGAACTGTTACACTTGCTAGCTTGCTTTTGGTAGCTTGCGGAAGCAAAACTGCTGATAAACCTTCTGATTCTGGTTCATCCGAAGCGAAAGAACTCACTTTCTACGTTGAAGACCAATATAAAGCCTTTGCTGAATCAGCTGCAAAAGCTTACGAAAAAGAAGCTGGCGTAAAAGTTACCATCAAAACAGGAGACCAAATGGGTGGGCTTGACAAACTTTCTCTTGACAACCAATCAGGTCAAGCTGCTGACGTTATGATGGCTCCATACGACCGTGTAGGTAGCCTTGGTACTGACGGACAACTCTCAGAAGTGAAATTGAGCGACGGTGCTAAAACAGATGATAAAACTAAATCTCTTGTGACAGCTGCTGATGGTAAAGTTTACGGTGCTCCTGCTGTTATCGAGTCACTTGTTATGTACTACAACAAAGACTTGGTAAAAGAAGCTCCAAAAACTTTTGCTGACTTAGAAAACCTTGCTAAAGATAGCAAATATGCCTTCGCTGGAGAAGATGGAAAAACTTCTGCTTTCCTAGCTGACTGGACAAACTTCTACTATGCATATGGACTTCTTGCTGGTAACGGTGCTTACGTATTCGGACAAAACGGTAAAGACGCTAAAGATATCGGTCTTGCAAACGACGGTTCTATCGCAGGTATCAACTACGCTAAATCTTGGTATGAAAAATGGCCTAAAGGTATGCAAGATACTGAAGGTGCTGGCAACTTAATCCAAACTCAATTCCAAGAAGGTAAAACAGCTGCTATCATCGACGGACCTTGGAAAGCTCAAGCCTTTAAAGATGCTAAAGTAAACTACGGTGTTGCAACTATCCCAACTCTTCCAAATGGAAAAGAATATGCTGCATTCGGTGGTGGTAAAGCTTGGATTATCCCATCAAGCACTAAGAACCTTGAAGGCGCTCAAAAATTTGTAGACTTCCTTGTTTCAACTGAAGAACAAAAAGCCTTCTACGATACAACTAACGAAATCCCAGCTAACACTGAAGCTCGTACATATGCTGAAGGTAAAAATGATGAGTTGACAACAGCTGTTATCAAACAGTTCAAGAACGCTCAACCAATGCCAAATATCTCTCAAATGTCTGCAGTTTGGGATCCAGCGAAAACTATGCTCTTTGATGCTGTAAGTGGTAAGAAAGATGCGAAAACAGCTGCTAACGACGCTGTAACATTGATCAAAGAAACAATCAAACAAAAATTTGGTGAATAAAAAATTTGTTCAAGGGGGGTGGAAATCAAATCCCCCTTTGAATTTATCAATCAAAAACATATATAGTTTAGGTTTTAATTAGAAACCAGTATCCTATGAAAGGAGTTATTATGGAAAAGCAACAACCTAGTAAAGCAGCTCTGCTGTCTATCATTCCTGGGTTAGGACAGATTTACAATAAACAAAAATCCAAAGGTTTTATATTCCTTGGTGTAACCATCGTATTTGTCCTTTACTTCCTAGCACTTGCAGCCCCTGAATTGAGCAATCTCATCACTCTTGGTGACAAACCAGGTCGTGATAATTCCCTCTTTATGCTGATTCGTGGTGCCTTCCATTTAATCTTTGTAGTTGTTTATGTACTCTTTTATTTCGCAAATATCAAAGATGCACATACAACTGCCAAACACATTAACAATGGCATACCAGTAGCACTTACCTTTAAAGAAATGATCAAAGGAATCTATGAAAATGGTTTCCCTTACCTCTTGATCATTCCATCTTATGTTGCCATGACTTTTGCGATTATATTCCCGGTTATCGTAACCTTGATGATCGCCTTTACCAACTATGACTTCCAGCACTTGCCACCAAACAAATTGTTGGACTGGGTTGGTTTGACCAACTTTACGAACATCTGGAGTTTGAGTACCTTCCGTTCTGCCTTTGGTGCCGTTCTTTCTTGGACTATCATCTGGGCTTTGGCTGCCTCAACTTTACAGATCGTCATCGGTATCTTCACAGCTATCATTGCTAACCAACCATTTATCAAAGGAAAACGTATCTTTGGTGTTATTTTCCTTCTTCCTTGGGCTGTTCCAGCCTTCATCACTATCTTGACATTCTCAAATATGTTTAACGATAGTGTCGGAGCCATCAACACTCAAGTATTGCCAATCTTAGCTAAATTCCTTCCTTTCCTTGATGGTACTCTTATTCCTTGGAAAACAGACCCAACTTGGACTAAGATTGCCTTGATTATGATGCAAGGTTGGCTTGGATTCCCATACATCTACGTTTTGACCTTGGGTATCTTGCAATCTATTCCTAACGACCTTTACGAAGCAGCTTATATTGACGGTGCCAATGCTTGGCAAAAATTCCGCAACATCACTTTCCCAATGATCTTGGCTGTTGCGGCACCTACTTTGATTAGTCAATACACCTTCAACTTTAACAACTTCTCTATCATGTACCTCTTCAATGGTGGAGGACCTGGTAGTGTCGGAGGTGGAGCTGGTTCAACCGATATCTTGATCTCATGGATCTACCGTTTGACAACAGGTACATCTCCTCAATACTCAATGGCGGCAGCTGTTACCTTGATTATCTCTATCATTGTCATCTCAATCTCTATGATCGCATTCAAGAAACTACACGCATTTGATATGGAGGACGTCTAAGATGAATAACTCAATTAAACTCAAACGTAGACTGACTCAAACCCTTACTTACCTCTACTTGATTGGCCTATCGATCGTGATTATCTATCCACTGTTGATTACCATCATGTCAGCCTTTAAAGCAGGTAACGTCGCGGCCTTTAAACTCGATACTAACATCGACTTCAATTTTGATAACTTTAAAGGACTCTTTACTGAAACCCTATACGGTACTTGGTATCTCAACACTTTGATTATCGCCTTAATTACTATGGCTGTTCAAACAAGTATTATCGTACTTGCTGGTTATGCTTACAGCCGTTACAATTTCTTGGCTCGTAAACAAAGTTTGGTCTTCTTCTTGATTATCCAAATGGTTCCAACAATGGCCGCTTTGACAGCCTTCTTCGTTATGGCACTTATGTTGAACGCCCTTAACCACAGCTGGTTCCTCATCTTCCTCTACGTTGGTGGTGGTATCCCAATGAATGCTTGGCTCATGAAGGGCTACTTCGATACAGTGCCAATGTCTCTAGACGAATCTGCAAAACTAGACGGTGCAGGACACTTCCGCCGCTTCTGGCAAATTGTTCTTCCACTTGTTCGCCCAATGGTTGCCGTACAAGCTCTCTGGGCCTTCATGGGACCTTTTGGAGACTATATCCTTTCTAGTTTCTTGCTTCGTGAGAAAGAATACTTTACTGTTGCCGTAGGTCTCCAAACCTTCGTTAGCAATGTGAAAAACTTGAAGATTGCCTACTTCTCAGCAGGTGCTATCCTCATTGCCCTTCCAATCTGTATTCTCTTCTTCTTCCTACAAAAGAACTTTGTTTCAGGACTTACAAGTGGTGGCGACAAGGGATAATTTATCCCCGCCACCCTTTTTCATTTTAAAACTTGTTACTGTAAAACTATCCTTGTAGCAAGCAATTTATCTCCTAGACTTGAAATAAAGCACATTTCTCTATATAATACTCATATAGAAAACACCTTTTAGAAAGATACCTATGCTTCCATATCCATTTTCCTATTTTTCAAGTATTTGGGGATTTCGTAAGCCCCTGTCCAAACGTTTCGGACTCAACTGGTTCCAACTTCTCTTTACCAGTATCTTCCTTATCAGCTTATCTATGGTACCTATTGCCATCCAAAACAGCTCGCAGGAGACTTATCCGCTAGAAACCTTTATCGATAATGTCTATGAACCATTGACAGATAAGGTTGTACAGGATCTCTCTGAACACGCTACAATTGTTGATGGCAAATTAACTTATACTGGAACAGCTAGTCAAGAGCCTTCTATTGTGATCGGTCCAAGTCAAAGCAAGGAATTACCTAAGGACTTGCAACTGCATTTCGATACGAATGAGCTCGTCATCAGCAAAGAAAGTAAAGAACTGACCCGTGTCTCTTACCGAGCGATTGAGACTGAGAGTTTCAAAAGTAAAGACAGCTTGACCCAAGCCATTTCTAAAGACTGGTACCAGCAGAATCGTGTCTATATCAGTCTCTTTCTAGTTCTCGGTGCGAGCTTCCTCTTTGGTTTGAATTTCTTTATCGTCTCTCTAGGAGCGAGTCTTCTCCTTTATATCACTAAGAAATCACGCCTCTTTTCATTTAGGACCTTTAAAGAGTGCTACCATTTTATCTTGAACTGTTTAGGATTACCAACTCTGATTACACTTATTTTGGGACTCTTTGGCCAAAATATGTCAAACCTCATCACTGTACAAAACATTCTTTTTGTTCTGTATCTGGTCACTATCTTTTATAAAACGCATTTCCGTGATCCAGATTACCATAAATAGGAGATTTTTATGCCCGTTACGATTAAAGACGTGGCCAAGGCTGCTGGTGTTTCACCTTCAACCGTAACCCGTGTTATTCAAAACAAATCAACCATTAGCGACGAAACAAAAAAACGTGTTCGTAAGGCTATGAAGGAGCTCAATTACCACCCCAACCTCAACGCTCGTAGTTTGGTAAGCAGTTATACCCAAGTTATCGGCTTGGTGCTTCCTGACGACTCAGACGCCTTCTATCAAAATCCTTTCTTCCCATCTGTCCTCCGTGGTATCGCCCAAGTCGCCTCTGAAAACCACTACGCCATTCAGATCGCGACAGGTAAAGATGCCAAAGAGCGTCTTAAAGCTATTTCTCAGATGGTCTATGGTAAGCGTGTAGATGGTTTGATTTTCCTCTATGCCCAAGAAGAGGACCCTTTGGTTAAGTTAGTAGCAGACGAGCAATTTCCTTTCCTTATCTTAGGTAAATCTCTATCTCCCTTCATTCCACTTGTCGATAATGACAATGTCCAAGCTGGTTTTGATGCGACAGAGTATTTCATCAAAAAAGGATGCAAGCGAATTGCCTTTATCGGAGGTACTAAGCGACTCTTCGTAACACAAGACCGTCTGACAGGTTACGAGCTAGCTCTAAAACAATACCAACTTCCTCTCGATACTAATCTGACTTACTTTGCTACTGAATTTCTTGAAGATAATGGTTATCGCTTTAGTAGACTTCTCTTCAAACACGATCCAAATATTGACGCTATTATTACCATTGATAGTCTCCTTGCTGCAGGGGTCTGTGATTACATCGCAAAACACCAACTGGATGTCCCTGTCCTCAGCTTCGACTCAGTCAATCCCAAGCTCAACTTGGCAGCCTATGTCGATATCAATAGTTTGGAGCTTGGTCGTGTTTCCTTTGAAACTATTCTCCAGATCATCAATGATGCTAAAAGCAATAAACAAATTTGTTATCGCCAGTTGATTGCCCACAAAATTATCGAAAAATAAAAACCAGCTCGAGCTGGTTTTTTTGATCACTAATTATCTGTTTCAACGAACCGTCCCAAAATATGAACATTCTCCGAGACAGAGACAAAGGCGCTTGGATCCACCTGTTTCATAATCTGTTTAAATTCATTAAACTCTGCACGTGTAATGACAGTGATTAAAACTGCCTTTCTTTCGTGATTATAGGTTCCTTCTGCATCGTGGATCATGGTTGCACCGCGGTGCAATTTTTTATGGATTTTTTCAATTACCTTCTCTGGATGATTGGTCACAATCATGGCCTGCATCCGTTTTTGCTTGGTAAAGACAGCGTCTGTGACACGGCTAGAGACAAAGATGGTAATCATAGAGTAGAGAGCGTATTCCCAACCAAAGGTCAAGCCTGCTATCAGCATGATGGTCCCATTTACCAAGAAAGAAATACTACCAACATTCTTACCCGTTTTCTTGCGAATAGTCAGGCTGACGATATCCGTCCCACCACTGGAGATATTGTTTCGAAGAGCAAAACCAATCCCCAAGCCCATGACAACACCCCCAAAAAGGGCATTGATAATGGGATCCTCCGTCAAGGTCGCCACAGGGACAAACTGGATAAAGAAGGAACTCATGGATACCGTTATAAAGGTAAAGACGGTGAACTTATGCCCAATTTGATACCAAGCCAAGACCATCAAAGGGAAATTAATGGCATAGAAGGTCAACGAAATCGGGATATGAAAACCAAACCAGTGATTACTCAAGGCAGAGATAATCTGTGCCAGACCTGTCGCACCACTCGAATACACATGACCTGGTTGGAAAAAGAAATTGACCGCTACTGCTGATAAAAATCCATAGACCAGAGAGGCCGAAATCTTCTCATCATATTTTTCGCGAGAGATGCTTTGTAAGACACGTAAAATTTTTATCTGATGAGCAAAGCGGCGCAGATAATAGCGCCACCGCTTAATTCGTTTTGCTTGTTTCATCTTCTTCTACTTGTAAGCTGAGTTCCTCTAGTTGTTTGAGAGCTACTGTTGAAGGAGCTTGTGTCATTGGGTCACTTGCCTTATTGTTCTTAGGGAAGGCAATAACTTCACGAATATTTTCTTCTCCTGCTAAGAGCATGACAAATCGGTCAAGCCCGATAGCCAAGCCACCGTGTGGTGGGAAACCATAGTCCATGGCTTCAAGAAGGAAACCAAACTGGTCATTTGCTTCTTCGGCTGAGAAACCAAGAGCCTTGAACATACGTTCTTGAAGGTCTTTTTGGTTGATACGAAGGCTACCACCACCAAGTTCATAACCGTTCAAGACAATATCGTAAGCAATGGCACGAACCTTCGCCAAATCACCTTCTAATTCGTGAGCAGTCTCTTCCTGTGGTAGAGTAAATGGATGGTGGGCGCTCATGTAACGACCTTCTTCTTCAGACCATTCAAACATTGGCCAGTCAACAACCCAAAGGAAGTTGAATTTATCATTATCAATCAAACCAAGCTCTTTGGCAATACGTCCACGAAGGGCACCAAGCGTTGCATTAGCCACTTCAAGCGTATCCGCCACAAAGAGAACCAAGTCCTTATCTTCAAGAGCAAGCGCTGTTGTCAATTCTGCTTGGATGCTAGTCAAGAACTTGGCAACTGGTCCGTTTAATTCTCCATCAACCACCTTGACCCAAGCAAGACCTTTGGCACCATACTGTTTGGCTACTTCGGTCATCTTGTCGATGTCTTTACGTGAATAGTTGTCCGCAGCTCCTTTGACCACAATTGCTTTTACAGCAGGTGCTTCTGAAAAGACTTTAAAGTCTACACCTTTGACTACTGCTGTCAGGTCCTGAAGCAACATGTCAAAACGGGTATCTGGCTTGTCAGAACCGTAAAGAGCCATAGCATCATCATATTTCATACGAGGAAATGGAAGCGTCACTTCGATGCCTTTAGTTTCTTTCATCACGCGCGCAATCAAACCTTCTGTGATATCTTGGATTTCTTGCTCAGTAAGGAAAGATGTTTCCAAGTCAACCTGTGTGAACTCAGGCTGGCGGTCACCACGCAAGTCCTCGTCACGGAAACATTTAACGATTTGGTAGTAACGGTCAAAACCAGCATTCATCAATAACTGCTTAGTGATTTGCGGACTTTGAGGAAGCGCGTAAAAATGCCCTTTATTAACACGAGATGGCACCAAGTAGTCACGCGCCCCTTCTGGCGTTGACTTAGAAAGGAATGGTGTCTCCACGTCGATAAACTCCAACTCATCCAAGTAGTTGCGGATAGAGTGGGTCACCTTAGCACGAAGTTTAAGATTTTCCAACATTTCTGGACGACGAAGGTCAAGGTAACGGTAACGCAAACGTGTATCGTCATTGGCCTCAATGCCATCCTTAATCTCAAATGGTGTTGTTTTAGCTGTATTGAGCACTGTCAAAGCTGTCACGTTTAACTCAACTGCACCAGTTGGCAACTTATCATTGGCTTGCTCACGCGCAACGACCTGACCAGTCACTTCGATAACAAATTCGCTACGAAGGCTTTCAGCTGTTGCCATAACCTCTGCAGATACTTTTTCAGGGTTGATAACCAACTGCATGATTCCTTCACGGTCACGAAGGTCGATAAAGATCAAACCACCAAGGTCACGACGACGGCCAACCCATCCTTTCAAGGTAATTTCTTGTCCGATGTGTTCCTCACGAACACGACCAGCATACATACTACGTTTCATGTTGTCTCTCCTCTTTTATTCTGTTACTATTTTACCATAAAAGCGCAGGCTCTTCATGAAAATCAGCAGAAAAGTTTGCCAGTCTTTAAAAATCAGGTAAAGTCCCTAAAAATTAGCGTCCATACAAAAATCCGATGAAGTTCATCGGACTCTTTTATTTTGAATTTTTGCCTGCTTTACGCTTTTCAGCAATTTCAGCTGCCTTTCGAGGCAAGACAATCTCCGTTGTGTAAGCTGTCCCAAAGCGCAAGACACCTGCAATAGGAGCAAAGACAACTGCTAGATAGTTGTAGAAGAAATCGCCCTTAAAGGCATAAGCTAGCGCCCCAATGATGAAAAATAGAACAACTGCTTGAATCACTGCTAATAAAATTACTCGTTTCATGTGACCTCCTGACTCTATTATAGCATGAGAATCATCAAAAAGCTGACTAAATTATTCAAAGCGTGGAGAGAAATACTGTAGACCAGACCTTTTCTGCTAATATAGGCCAAGCCCAAGCTAAAACCAAGACTAGTATAGACTAAAAATTGTTGCACATCACCTGGGAAATGAATCAAGGCAAACAGAACACTAGATACCAGAAGAAACAGAACCTGTTTGCTCTTGTCCTGCTTAGGAAAGAGATAGCGTGCCAACATCCCTCTAAAGATAAGTTCTTCCGTCAAAGGAGCAAAGACTACCACCATAAAGAAACCAAATGCAGGCTGTTCCACTGTCAGTTGAGATACGATTTGTTGAGTGACCGACGGATCATCTGGTAAAAAGAACTGGGCTGTAATCGCCACTAGTAAAACCAGAGTAGGCAACCAGATATAACGATTAAAAACCGTCGTCTGGATGCTAACCTTTTCTGTCTGATACCATCTGTAAACTCCATAAACATAGGCCCCTGACAGGACGACATAAAGTGGTAAGACTCCAAAAATTGAAGCCCCTAGTCCAAGAGCTGACAGCGCCATGCTCTGAACCAGACCATAGATAAAGTAAAAGGATAGAATTGCTAGAAGAAACCAGCCAAAATTTTTAAGTAGTTTCATATAAATCTCCTATCTTGCTTTATAGCTGTTTTTCAATACAATGAGGTTTGCTATTCCTAATACAAGTACCCAGGCAAGTAACATACCGATGTTAGAAAAAGATATTTCTCCACCTTTTTTATTTAAAAGATTTACAATAGGACCAACGAACGAGTAATCCAACACTTTTTGAACCGTATCATTTTGAGAAGCAATCATAGGTAAAAAAGAGACAATTAACATAGGGAAGATACTATAAACTTGCGCTTTAGATTGAGTATCTGACACCGCACCGATTAGAAGGTTGAGAAAAATAATACTAATAGTTGCTAGGAGCAAATAGATAACGTAGGCAAATAAATAACCTGATAGATCTACTTTAAGATAGATGGGAAGCACAATCATAGCAAGTAACATTATCAGAATAGGGAGAACGAGCATACTGAAAGTATATTCTGTTGCTGTCACACCACTTAGGAGGAGTGATTTAAGATTTCGTTTTTCCTTATCTTCTGCCATCATAATCGATACCATATAACCACTTCCCATGCTCAAGACCATCGTCAAGCTAGCAGATAGAAAAAATAGGCTCAATTGTCCATTCTTATTTAAAAATTCATTATATAAAACAGTCAGTCCAAAAGGAAACAATAGAGTCGCCAACAAAGATGAATTGCTAATAAGAACTTGTAATCTTAACCATAGTAGGGCATTTAATTTTCTAAACATCTAACTTTTCTCCTGTCAATCTGATAAAGATTTCTTCTAGTGTCGGCTCACAAGAGTGAACCACCATCAAATCTGTCGTGTCTAATTGTGGTAATTCTTCAAATGGAACTATCTGTTCTCGTCCATCGTTATAAACCACACGTACTTTCTTATCCACATGGTACTTCTGGATAATATCTTGTGGACTTCCATACTCTATTAAGTTCCCCTTATTCAAAAGAGATAAGCGATCACAAAGCAGAGTTGCTTCATTCATATCATGCGTGGTCAGAAAGATAGTTGTCCCCGCCTGCTTTAATTCTTGAAGTAGGGTATGAATCATCTTAGATGTTGTAGGGTCTAAGCCACTGGTTGGCTCATCTAGAAAGAGAATCTTAGGTGCATTAAGAAGGGCACGAGCCAAGAACATTCGTTGTTTCATTCCAGTAGATAGTTTTTCTGCGATAATATCTTTAGCATCTGCTAATCCAACCTGTTGGAGCACCTGAACTACTCTATCTGACTTGAGACCATATAACTTAGCGTAAATGAGCAGATTTTTGTAAAGACTCATCTTTTCATAAAAACCACTGCCATCACTAACTATACCGATTTGTTCCAAATCATTTGAGGTTAAATCTTGAGAATTCTTACCTAACAAAACTGTGTTACCTTGATCTGCAGCCAACTGACCTGTTAAGACATTGATCATGGTTGTTTTACCTGAGCCAGAAGGGCCAAGAAAACCAAAGATTTCACCCTCCTTAATCTCAAAAGAAATCTGGTGAAGAGCTTTTTTGCTCCCAAAACTTTTGCTTACATTTTCAACACGAATCATAGAAACTCCTTTATTTGAAATAACGTTTCACCATAGGTAACTGCATCACATTGATATAAATATGGATTGCTCCTACAAGCAAGAAGGCTAGTAACTGAATCTCTCCTGTCAAGACAGAAATGAAAAAAAGAAAAATATATAAGACTGGTAAGACATACTGATTTAATTGGAATAAAATCCGAAAACTCTGTTCCAAATTAGCCTGACGCTCCCCTTCATCATAAGAATTAATATAGTTCAAGATATCCTTTGGTGTAGAGAAAAGAGCCAAATCAAACTGACGAACAATCGCAATTGTTTTAGAAAGATATTTTTGACTCTGCAAGAACAGCACTAATGCCAAAAAGGAAAGGGAAAATGTTATACGACTTACATCGAGTACAATTACTTCACTACTTGAGATGACAAGAGCCAATAAAATCGCTACACTTGTAATATTAGAAGCAATGGTTCCAAACTCGAGATTACGATACATCTGCACATAATAGGTTTCATTCAGATCATCATCTATTTCCTCTTGATACAAGGAGTGAAATTTTCTGCTTTTCTTTAAGAAATTGAACGTCAAAAGAATACCAACAAAACCTAATAGTAAACCAATAGCTGATATCCAGGGTAGCAAGACTTTTACATCTAACATAATTCCATGGGATTCGGCACCAGTCTTCGATATATCTACAAATATGTACAAGAAAGCTCCCGAGACAATAGACATCAAAAATAATAACAATCCACGTTTCTTTTTCATATTCATTCTCCTTTTTCACTTGCTAAATTGTTTGCTTTCTTTTCAATCCAGTCAACGACTGGGATAAGAGCAAAGTAGGCCCAGATAAATTGGTCGCTGTAATAGAGATCAAACCATCCTAGATTTGTTCCAATTAGTAGACACAGGCTGACTAATAGAGCTATGGCAACTACATAATAAATCACTTTATACTTGTTCATCACTCATCCTCCTCCAAGCGAAATACCGATTCGACTGTTTCGTTGAAAATCTGAGATATTTTCAAGGCAATCACAACTGACGGGGTGTATTCGTCCCGTTCTAATAGGCTAATGGTCTGCCTCGAAACTTCTGCCAACTTGGCCAGTTCGGTTTGATTGAGACCATCGCGAGCCCGAAGCTCTTTTAGACGATTTTTTAGTTGCATGTTACACACCTACTTTCCGTCAAATTCAACGGTTTGGATATCCTCAATGCGTTGTAGTTTGAATTTTTCTTTTCCCTTTTTATCAACACGGCGTAGCTTGACCCATTCCTCATCAACATCCACAACTTCCCAGTTGTCTGTTCCAAACACTTGTCCAATGATTGTTGGTTTCTTCCCAATCAATTCTTTTAATAATCTTGACATTTCTTTATTTCCTTTCTGTTTTTGCTCAATTCTTTTGATTTTATTCTCCAGTTTCTTGACCTTTTGGGAATGGTAGATATAATACATAATCACAAGAGGTACAAATCCTAATGCCCACATAATCGTTCCTTTCTCCTTTTCTCTTAACTTGAATTTATTGTAACATATCTTTTTCTTTTTGACAAGCATATTTGTCAAAAAGTTTATGATTTTTGTCATTTTGCAAAAGAAAAAGGTCAGGAGTAAGGTCCTGACCAGTTTATCTACTATTAAAAGCCTAGTTTTTCAAAGATTTCTGAGAAGTTTTGGCTGATAGCCTCAAGTGATACTTGCACTTCTTCTCGTGTTTGGTTGTTCTTGACCGTCACTTGTCCGCTTTCGACTTCGCTCTCGCCTAGAGTGATGAGAGCCTTAGCCGCAAAGACATCGGCTGACTTGAACTGAGCTTTGAGTTTACGGTTAAGGTAATCACGCTCTGCTTTGAAACCTTGTTGGCGAAGAGCTTGTACCAACTCCAAGGCCTTGACATTTGCTCCTTCTCCCAAGACTGCGATATAGACATCTAGGGCGTTTTCGATAGGAAGAGCAACACCTTGCTTCTCAAGAATGAGAAGCAGGCGCTCTACACCAAGTCCAAAACCAAATCCAGCAGTTTCCGGGCCTCCAAAGTAAGCAACCAAGCCATCGTAACGACCACCCGCACAGACTGTCAAGTCATTGCCCTCAATCTCAGTGATAAACTCGAAAATGGTGTGGTTGTAGTAGTCCAAACCACGCACCATATTGGTATCGATGATATAGTCTACTCCAAGATTTTCCAACATCTGACGCACAGCATCAAAATGAGCTTGGCTTTCTTCATCAAGGAAATCCAAGATAGACGGTGCATTCTCCACTGCCACCTTATCTTCTTTCTCCTTAGAGTCCAAGACACGGAGAGGATTTTCCTCCAAACGACGTTGGCTATCCTTAGACAAGGTCTCCTTAAGCGGTGTCAAATAGTCAATCAAGGCTTGACGGTAGGCTACACGGCTCTCAGGATTTCCAAGAGTGTTGAGGTGCAATTTGACACCTTGGATGCCGATTTCTTTCAAGAAATGAGCTGCCATAGCGATGGTTTCCACATCGGTAGCTGGATTGCTAGAGCCAAAACACTCAACACCAATCTGGTGGAATTGGCGCAAACGTCCTGCCTGTGGACGCTCATAACGGAACATAGGGCCCATGTAGTAGAACTTACTTGGCTTTTGCACTTCTGGGGCAAAGAGTTTATTTTCCACATAGGAACGGACAACTGGCGCTGTTCCTTCTGGACGGAGGGTAATATGACGGTCACCCTTGTCATAGAAATCGTACATTTCCTTGGTTACGATATCCGTTGTATCTCCGACAGAGCGACTGATGACCTCGTAATGCTCAAAAATAGGCGTGCGCACTTCTGCATAGTTGTAGCGCTTGAAAATTTCACGGGCAAAGCCCTCAACGTACTGCCACTTGGCAGATTCAGCAGGTAAAATATCCTGCGTTCCTTTTGGTTTTTGTAATTTCATAGGGAATCCTCTTTAAACTTAATAGTCTTATTTTACCATAAATAGAGGGATTAAAACAGTGAGAAAAAATTACGATTTAGATATCATTTTTGAGATTAATAACTGTCAAAAGAATAGCTATCAAGGAGAGACCAACAAATAGCATCCAAGTCAACTGTATATTCCATACAGCTATAAGTGAAAAACAAGCTGTTCCCACAGGTATGGATAAGGTAAACAATAAACCTAAAAAATTACTGGTACGAGCTAGAACATCTGGAGCTAGATTTTTCATGAGCATGGCACTAATCTTTGGTTGAACTTTACCAGACACATACAGAGTTAAAAAGAGAAATAGTAAACCAAGCACGACTTGATTGAATACATTAGCTAGACCAACTAGACTGAGTCCTACGGTAGCCCACATCATCAATCTAGGCAGGGACTGCTTCCCAAAATAATCATTGCCCGTAAGGCTACTGATGATGACTGCTACTAAAGCACCGACTTGACTGATAAATAACGCCTCTGTGTAAGAAAAATTCAAGAGAGAATGGCTCAAAAAGAAGATATTGTAGATGCCTCCTAAGGAACCACCCAAGGCATTGATAAGTAAGACAGCAAAGAGCATAAAACCAAAGTTTTTCTGTCCACTTTTAAGAAAAACGAGACGTAAATTTCGATAAATCGTTAGGAACTGGTCTTTGATAGGAAGCTTCTCATTTTTTAGAATTTCACCATCAGCAGATGACATTGACAGGCTCAATTTGCTTTTTCCTAAAAAGAGGATGACGGCTGATACTAGGAAGAAACAGGCATTGATTCCCGCAACGAGGGAAAAATTGTTGACCGATAGACCTAAGAGCCAGACTCCAAAAGCTTGACCACCAATAGCTGAAATATAGGTGATGAACTGGGCAAAAGAGTAAGCCTCCATCAAATCATCTTCAGCTACTTTTTCCTTAATAAGAGGCATGCGCAAACCACCAGCAAAATCACTGATGACATCGCTAATGACATTGATTAAACACAGACTAGAAAAGGCAAAGAGACTAGCTTCCTGAACAACTAGGGCTGCTAGAAAAAATAAAACCGCCTGAAACAAACCGCTATAGACCATCCATTTGACCTTGTCCCTCGTGTAATCTGCCCGAATCCCTACAAAAACTGTAAAGAGAGTCGGAAGAAGCATGACAATATTGGCCATAGCAACCGCAAAAGAGGCTTGTGGCAAGGTCGATGCATAGACGATAAATACCAGGTTGAAAATCGAAGCACCAAAAGCATTGAAGAAACGTGACAAAGTCAAGAGTCGATAAGCTTGATTTCTAAACAATAATTTCATAGATAATCTCCCTTCTTGTTCGAATACTCAATGAAAATCAAAGAGCAAACTAGGAAGCTAGCCGAAGGCTGTACTTGAGTACGGCAAGGTGAAGCTGACGTGGTTTGAATTTGATTTTCGAAGAGTAGAAGTTTTATGTGAAGTATGACTATAGTATAGCACTTAGAAATTTTAGAGGAAAAACTTTGAATATATGCAACACACAAAATAAGCAAAACAACGATAAAATCTCTTTGATGACCTGCGAGTAGTCAAAAGTTCTATCTCTTCAAATTTTAAATTATTTTCTTAGTTTGCAGATATTCAACAATCGGTCGTATTTCTATAGTAATCGGCAGATTTATTACAGCCAAGCATCTCAAAAATATGGACAGCATCTTCCATCTTTTTCTGACCTTCCTTGACTCTACCTTGCTTGCTATCAAGGAGACCTTCAGCCCACAAATAGACAATTCGGAAATAGGTTTCATTTTC
The DNA here is from genome assembly GCA_946190205.1 of Streptococcus mitis. Classification (GTDB taxonomy): domain Bacteria; phylum Bacillota; class Bacilli; order Lactobacillales; family Streptococcaceae; genus Streptococcus; species Streptococcus mitis_DI. Next base: position 47,820 of record CAMHZO010000010.1, read on the forward strand.
ATTGTAGAAATGCTCTTCGATAACACGTTTAAAATAAGAGGCATTGGTAAATTCTTCACACTCGATGCTGGCCAAAAAACCATTCAATAGTATAGTGTGAAACAGGTTTCGATTGCCAGACATTTCCATTAGAAAATCAGATTTACGTACCATTTCTCTAACATACCTAGTGAAAAGAGAAACAGATAGAAATGGTGAACTGACTGAAAATAAATTGAGTTCATAGATTCCCCAAATCTCGGTAGAAAACAAATAATCATGAAGGACTTTCCCTTCCTCTGCCGTTAACTCTACCCTTTCATCCATACTCTTCATATAAGACTTGATAATAATGGCATTTAGAATATGTTTCTGTTTGTTTTGAGAATGGGCATGCTTTTGATACTCCTTGCGATACAAGTCCTCAAGAGGAGCTATGTTCTTTGGATCCAAGACATCTATGATTTCTTTTCTCAACTCAGAATCTGTATCATACTGAAAACCTCTCGCCAGAAAGAGGATTTCCTCCACACTGGCAGATATATTTTCTAGGGCAAATAGAAACTTTTCCACCGAAAGCTCACTCTGACCTGTTTCAAAGCGAGATAACATAGACGGCGAAAATTGTCCCCCAGTTGCTTGTCTCATAGAGATATTTCTTGACTCTCTTAATTGTCTAAAGACTTTTCCAATCTGCTCCATAGACTTCCCCTTGATTGAGTATTTTCTTCATTTTATCATATTTTTCAGAAAATTCATCAAAAACTTGCCAAATTGTCAGAATTATGAGAAAATAGAGGATATTTAGCACGTGGAGGGACTGTAATGAGAGAGGATATCAAAATCAATGACCGCGCTTTGGCCTTGCAAGATCAAATTATCGAAAAACTAGAGAAGGTTTTTGATACAGATGTGGAATTGGATGTTTACAATCTAGGGCTGATTTATGAAATCAATCTGGATGAAACAGGGCTCTGTAAGATTGTCATGACCTTCACCGACACCGCCTGTGATTGCGCCGAAAGCCTGCCTATCGAAATCGTCGCAGGTCTGAAACAAATCGAGGGTATCGAAGATGTCAAGGTTGAAGTTACCTGGTCGCCTGCCTGGAAGATTACACGAATCAGTCGCTACGGCCGCATTGCCCTTGGACTGCCACCTCGTTAAGCAGGTAAATTACTTTTGAAGATGAAAAGAAGCAAGCCAAAGTTGGCTTGCTTTTTAATACTCAATGAAAATCAAAGAGCAAACTAGGAAACTAGCCGCAGGCTGCTCAAAACAGTGTTTTGAGGTTGTAGATAGAACTGACGAAGTCAGTAACCATACCTACGGCAAGACGACGTTGACGTGGTTTGAAGAGATTTTCGAAGAGTATGAGTTTATTTTTTACCTGACTTGTCCATATTCCAGAAGTCTGTCACGGCTCCGCGTGAAGCGGATGATACGATGTGGGCATATTTACCGAGGACACCACGGCTGTAAAGTGGTGGCAAGGTTGTTTCTGCCTTGCGTTTTTCAAGTTCTTCTTCGGATACGGCCATGGAAATTTCTTTGGTATCTTGGTCAACCGTAACGATATCGCCTGTACGAAGGTAGGCAATTGGTCCACCATCCTGAGCTTCAGGAGCGATATGTCCAACAACCAGACCATAAGTACCACCAGAGAAACGGCCGTCCGTCAAGAGGGCCACCTTGTCTCCTTGACCTTTACCAACAATCATTGATGAAAGTGACAGCATCTCAGGCATACCAGGTCCACCCTTAGGTCCAACGAAACGAACAACGACTACATCGCCATCAACGATTTCATCTGTCAGAACAGCCTGAATAGCATCTTCTTCTGAGTCAAAGACCTTAGCTGGACCAACGTGACGACGGACCTTAACACCTGATACCTTGGCAACCGCACCGTCAGGAGCAAGGTTCCCGTTCAAGATGATAAGCGGACCATCTGCACGTTTTGGATTTTCAAGTGGCATGATGACTTTTTGACCTGGTGTAAGATCTGCAAAGTCAGCTAAGTTCTCAGCAACAGTCTTACCAGTACATGTAATGCGGTCTCCATGAAGGAAACCATTTGCCAAGAGATATCTCATAACCGCAGGCACACCACCGACTTCGTAGAGGTCTTGGAAGACATACTGACCAGATGGTTTCAAGTCAGCCAAGTGAGGCACACGTTCTTGGATTGTATTAAAGTCCTCAAGTGACAAGTCAACATTGGCAGCATGGGCAATGGCAAGCAAATGAAGAGTGGCATTTGTAGAACCACCGAGAGCCATAGTTACAGTGATAGCATCTTCAAAGGCTTCACGAGTCAAGATATCTGATGGTTTGAGACCAAGTTCCAACATCTTAACAACAGCACGTCCTGCTGCTTCGATGTCTTCTTTCTTATCAGCTGATTCAGCTGGGTGAGATGAAGAACCTGGCAAACTCATACCCAAAACTTCGATAGCAGTCGCCATGGTATTAGCAGTATACATACCACCACAGCCACCAGGGCCAGGGCAGGCATTACATTCAAGACGTTTTACGTCCTCAGCTGTCATGTCACCGTGGTTCCATTTTCCGATACCCTCAAACACAGAAACCAAGTCAATATCTTTGCCATCAAGATTTCCAGGTGCAATGGTTCCACCATAGGCGAAAATTGCTGGAATATCCATATTAGCAATGGCAATCATAGAACCAGGCATGTTCTTATCACAGCCACCGATAGCGACAAAGGCATCGACGTTGTGACCACCCATAGCCGCCTCAATAGAGTCTGCAATGATATCACGAGATGTCAAAGAGAAGCGCATACCAGGCGTTCCCATGGCAATTCCGTCCGCTACAGTGATAGTCCCAAACTGCACAGGCCAAGCACCTGCAGATTTGACACCTTCTTTAGCTAATTTCCCAAAATCATGCAAGTGGATGTTACATGGTGTATTTTCCGCCCAAGTCGAAATAACTCCCACAATCGGTGTTTCAAAGTCCTTATCTGTCATACCAGTCGCACGAAGCATAGCACGGTTTGGCGATTTTACCATACTGTCATAAATGCTACTGCGGTGACGTTTATCTAATTCAGTCATTTGTTCCCTCCCATTTCAGTTTTTACTATTATAGCACATTTTAAAAGCAATGAACAGAAGAAAATTCTTGAATTTTCAGAAAATTCTATACATATATAAACATTTAAAAATAAAAACAACAAAGCGGATCAGGGCACTTTCTGATTACCAGAATATGCTTTTAATCCGCTCGCTTTAAATAACATAATGTAATTTTTACAGAAGTTCTTTCAGATAAGTGTATTTAACATCTATCTTGCATTATAAAACGCTAAAACTTTCTCTTTTATATTCGATTCACTCAAACCATACTCATTAAGAAGATAATCCATTTTCCCTACTTGACCGAATCTTTCTTGAACACCCATCCGATGAATTTTTGTTATTCCATCATCAGAGAATAATTCACATAAAGCACTGCCAATTCCACCTATCTGATTGTGGTTTTCTACAGTAAATATAGTTTTTCCACTTAACATTGTTTTTATCTGTTCTGGTATCGGTTTGATTCTAAATAAATCTATCACACCTACTGAATAACCTAATTTAGACAGTTCATCCGCAACTCGAATACTTGGAGCAACCATTATGCCAGAAGCAACTATTACAACATCTTCACCGTGTCTTAACTCAATGTAGCCTTTAGAAAAATCTTCTCCACCTTGATATACAGCCTCTGGAGCTTTTCTAATTGTTCGAATATATTTTAGTCCTTTTAATTCTAATGTCTGGTTCAAGATTTCACGAAATTGGATATCATCAGTTGCTTCAAAAATGATTGATTTAGGAATTAAACGTAACAATCCAATTTCTTCAAATGGCATATGTGTTCCACCATTCATCTCTGCCGTTACTCCTGCATCTGAGCCAATCACAGTGGCATCCAATTGTGCGTACCCAAGAGAAATAAATAATTGATCAAATACTCTTCGTGAAGCAAAAGGGCCAAATGTATGAAGATAAGGTCTAAACCCCTGAATAGATAAACCTGCTGCAAGCCCGACCATTTCTGCTTCCATGATCCCAACATTCACATAACGGTCTCCAAAGTCCTTTTCAAGATTATTAGTAGCCATCGAACTTGACAAGTCTGCTTCTAAAACTACTATATCAGAATAACTTTGGTTAGCTTCTAGAAGGAAATCTCTATACACATGTCGTAATTCTTTCGTACTTCTCATCATTCTGTTTCCTCCAATTCCTGACTTAATCTTTCTACAACTGAAGTTAACATTTGTCTCTCCTCTACAGTAGGGCGAAGATGATGATTGGATTTCATTTCTTCCAGCTCTCGAACTCCTTGACCTTTTATAGTGTCTAATACAATACACTTAGGTGATGAATTATTTGACTGTTTTAATTGGTTAATCCCTTCATAAATTTCTCTAATATCTGAACCATTGACCCTAATGGATTCAAATCCAAATGCTGAGAATTTTTCTACAAAATCACCTGGATTACAAATATCCTTTGTAAAACCATCTAATTGTTTTTTGTTATCGTCTACAAATACAATTAAATTAAATAACTGTTGATGAGAAGCAAACTGTATAGCCTCCCAACATTGTCCCTCATTTAACTCACCATCTCCAACAATAGCATAGGTGTAAAAGGGACTTTTTCTTATTCTCTGACCATATGCAAGTCCGGTTGCAACACTAATTCCCTGTCCTAAAGAGCCAGTTGTCATATCTATGCCCGGCGTTAGATTTCTATCAGGATGAGACGGTAATTTGGTTCCATTTGTATTTAAAGAATGTAAGAATTCTTTGTCAAAGAAACCATTCAAATAGAGTGTGCTGTACAAAGCTGGTCCAGCATGTCCCTTGGATAAAACAAAATAATCTCTATCTCGTGACGCAAATATTTCTGGAGTCATCGGCATTATTTCACCATAAAGCACTGCTAAAACTTCTACTATAGACAGACTCCCTCCATAATGGCCGAATCCAAGATGATTCAATGTTCTAAGAGTATTTAATCGGATTTTTGTTGCAAATTTTCTTAACTCATCTTCTCTATTTTCACTTAAAATCATCCCTTATTCCTCCTTTGCAGATGGCTTTTTAATAAAGGATACTCCAAACATAACTGCTAGAATAAGAACAAGACCAATAACAATGCCTGCTTGCGAGCCAAATTGATTCAACATTCCTAAAATAATTCCTGATAGACCAAAATCTGCATCTGAGAAAGTTGACCCTTGGAAACCAAGTCCTCCCAAAACTGGCATTAAAAAGACTGGAAGAAAACTAATTAAAATACCTTGTAAAAATGCTCCAATAGTGGCTCCACGAACACCACCAGATGCATTCCCAATGACACCTGCAGTCGCTCCACAGAAGAAATGAGGCACAACGCCTGGTAAGATGACAACCGTTCCTGAAGCAATCATAATTGCCATACTTACTAAACCACCAACAAAACTAGAGATAAATCCAATTAGGACTGCATTAGGTGCATAAGTATAAACAATCGGACAATCCAAAGCAGGTTTTGAATTAGGTACAAGACGCTCTGAAATACCTTTAAAGGCTGGAACAATTTCACCCAAAATAAGGCGAACACCTGCTAAAATAACAAATACACCTGCTGCAAATTGACCTGCTAATTGTAAAGCATAAACTAGACCACTTGTACCATTACTGATTTCTTTTTCTATATATTCTGACCCTGCAAAGATAGCTACAATAATGTAAATAACTGCCATAGATAAAGTAATACTAACAGTACTATCACGTAAAAAAGCTAAACTCTTTGGGAATTTAATGTCCTCTGTTGATTTTGATTTGTCACCGATAAGGCTACCAGTGAAACCACTTAACCAATATCCCAAAGAACTGAAATGACCTAAAGCCACCTTGTCATTTCCAGTTAATTGAACCATATATTTTTGCACAAATGCCGGGGAAACACTCATAATAATACCAAGTGCTAATCCTCCTAGTAAGATAAGAGGCAAACTTGTAAAGCCAGCAACTGATAAAATGACCGCAATCATACACGCCATATATAGAGTGTGGTGCCCTGTTAAAAAGATATATTTGAATCGAGTAAAACGAGCAATTAAGATATTGAATACCATACCTGCAAACATAATCATTGCAGTAGCTGAGCCATATGTGGTTAAAGCTACAGCTACAATTGCTTCATTATTCGGTACAACTCCAGATAAATGAAAAGCATGTTCAAACATGGTACCAAATGGATTCAAAGAATTTTGTACAATTCCTGCACCACCAGATACAACTAAGAAACCAACAAAGGTCTTAATTCCACCTTTAATAATATCAGGTAATTTCTTCTTCTGAAGAACTAATCCTAAGATTGCAATTAAAGCTACTAAAATAGCTGGTGTACTAACAATATCCAATATGAACTTCATCATGACGCTAGCCTCCTAAATAAGTCCTTTTTCTTCACAAAGTTTAGTAATTAATTCTCGTAGTTCATCCATATCAATAATACTATTTAAGATACGAACATCTCCAAGATGACTAGCTGAATCAGCTAAATCACGACCAACAATCCAAATATCAGCTGCATTTGGATCTGCTCCACCTAAATCATAGTGTTCAACTTCTACATCTGAAACATTCAAATCACTCAATACAGATTCAATATTCATCTGTACCATAAAACTTGAACCTAATCCTGAACCACAAGCTGTACCAATTTTTAACATTATCTAATCCTCCTGTTTAATTATCATTTCAATGTCATCATAGTTTTTTGATGATATTAAAGTTTGAACATGATTTTTATCTCTTAAAATTGTTGTTAAATGTGACAAAGCCTTTAAATGACTCTCATTATCAATAGCTGCAATACAAATCAACAATCTTACCTCTTGTTCTGGATTATCCAATAAATAAATCGGTTCTTCCAAAACTAACATTGACATTCCTATTTCATTCACACCTTCATCTGGCCGAGCGTGAGGAATTGCTACTCCCTTCCCTAAATTAATAAAAGGCCCAAACTCTTCTACTTTTTGAATCATTGCCTCAGGGTAGTTCTCAGTTATCTTATGTTGATCCAAAAGCGGTTTAGCTGCTAAACGAATTGCCTCCTTCCATCCTAATTTTTCCGAACTAACCTGATAAGTTTCTTTTGTAATTAATTCTTCTAACAATGGTAACACTTCCTTTCTGTTCATTTCTTGATAGAGATACCTCTTTAATGCTAATTTTAACTCTAATTCTTGTGTGATTACACTATATCGTCTTACTATGCTAATTATCTGATTAAGCTCAATATCTCGATAACCTGTATCTGGGAAATCTTTTGATACCAATTCAACTAACTGTGTTGTTTGTTCTTCCGTCATCATAACAGAAACTAGATAATTTGGCTTCTCTGTCTCTACCTTTATAGTAGAAAAAACCATATCATAGTCACTACTAGTTTTCGCCGGTAAATCGTCAATCTTTGAAGTCCCTATAAATTCAATTTGAGGAAACAATGCTAATAGATTTTCTTTTAACATCAATGAAGAACTAATCCCATTAGGACAAATAATTGCTGCTTTATAACATTTTTGAGGCAAAGTATCTGCATTCTTTAAATAACCTCCAAAATGGACAACAAAATATGCTGTTTCACTATCGGGTATGGGTTTGTCAATAGCGTCCATCAAGGGAGTCAAAGAATCTTTTACTAGTTCAAATAAATCAGGATAATGTTCTTTAACATGCAACACATATTCATTTGAACTAGGTAAGCCGAACTTTAATCTATAGTAAGCCGGTATAAGGTGGCGGCGAAGATTTTCTCTCAATACTTCTCTTTGTTTAAAATGTAACAGAGAAATATCTTCCATTCTACTTATAATAGCCTCTGTTAATTGATTAAAGTAAACCGGAGCAACATCTACTTCACCTTCAAAACAACTTGATAATAAAATAGTGATATAGCGATAATCATCCTCAGAAAACACCGTATCTATAATTCCCAAATCAACTACTGTATCCAATAAAATATTGGTTATATCTTGAATAACAGGAGATACCAACGTCTCTGAAAGACATACTCTTTCAACATCCCTTTGATACCTACATATAATGAATACTAAACCGAAAAGGCAAACTTTTAATTGATTAACAATAGGTACTATCTGTAGCTTTTCATAATAATCTTTAACTACCTGATCAATCAAATCATAAGTTAATGAATACCCCCAACTGGATAAAACATAATCCAACCCCCAAATCCCTATGGAGGATTCCAGCAACTCACTAACCATTTGAAAAGCTAAACGGTGCTTATTCCACTCTGAACCGTGTAAAGTATAACCTTTTGCTCTACTGTACCCTAGCTCCAAATCATTATCTAACATAATCTTTCTTAATGATTGAATATCAGATAAGGTTGTATTCTTACTTACTTTCAAAAAGTCTTGGTAATGATTATTCGATATAAAATCTAATCGGCAAAAAGTGTAAAGATAGATTAATGCTAAGCGAGTCGACTTTGGTAAAACCAATTCATCCGACTTAATAATATCTGTCAAAGACTGCTTCGTACGATTTGATAAACTATAGCGACCTTGTTTTTTATCCAGCACTATCCCTTTATTAGCTAGATAAGGCACTAAATAATCTATTCCTTCTTTGACTTCCTTTATAGGTAAGCTCACCTTAACAGATAATTCATATAATGATAGCTCACAATGATCCATCAAAGTCATCAAAATAACTAGTGCTCTATAATCAAACATTTCTCTCCCTTTCTAACTACAATTATAGTGTAAAAGTTATAAGAATAAAAGAGTATTTCAGCACAATATAATCTCACCTACTACAAGTAATTATTGGGCTGAAACTTTTTAGTAATTATTTTTCAACTTTCTATTGACTTTTAAAAACAAAGTGATATCATTTAGGTTTTAGTAATATCAACTGAGTAATATCTTCTAATTTTTTCATCTTTTTTTGTCAAGTAACTTTACTTTACAAAAAAAATGTGTTATCCTAGTATGGTTGATGAAAATCAGTAGATTGAATCGAATATAAATACCTAAAGGAGAAATCAAAATGGCAGTACCTGCACGTCGCACTTCAAAAGCGAAGAAAAACAAACGTCGTACACACTACAAAGTAACAGCTCCATCTGTGAACTTTGACGAAACTACTGGAGATTACTCACGTTCTCACCGTGTATCACTTAAAGGATACTACAAAGGACGTAAAATCGCTAAAGCTTCATCAGCTGAATAATAGAAGGGAGATACCATGCGCGTAAATATTACACTTGAACACAAAGAATCTGGTGAACGCTTGTACCTTACTTCTAAAAACAAACGTAACACTCCAGACCGTCTTCAATTGAAGAAATACTCACCAAAACTTCGCAAACACGTTGTGTTTACAGAAGTAAAATAATATAACATACAGAAAGCCTATGAAATCAACATTTCTAAGGCTTTTTCTTTTAAATTTAGCAAAATAACTGAATTTTAACTGATTATGATTGTTCATATCAAATAGGGGAATGTTTTTGATATAATTATTTTGAAAAACATTAAGGAGCTTAATATGAAGAAGCCTATAAATAATAATTGGGGAGAAAAAATTTCTGAAGTCTCTAAACAAATCAAAGAATTTAAAATAACTTCTTTTTATATGTTAAGTACAGACTTATATAAAATTAATAATAAAAAATTAACACAAATTATTACTAAAAAATTTAAAAATCATCCAGCCACAATAATGGTTTTAATAGGTACCAAAGATGGTCAACTTATTGCTAAAAAAAATGAATTTTGGAATATTCCCTCTGAGATACATCATTTGAAAGAAGCGATTGATGAAAAGACTAATGACTATCTTGACTTATACTTTATTAAACTTGAGAAGGAAAAGCAAAATTGGTTAAATAACGCAGAAGGTAATAAATTTATTAAATTTATCTTCACTCCTCTTATAGAATTTGGTAAAAAGAGCGAAATATACCTCTACTTTGTAACACTTACCGTATATCAAAATGGGGCAATAGTAATTGATTTATTTGAAGATTTGAGAGATTCTTTTTATAACATCGATTTTCTACACCCGTATACCAAAATGATAGCCAAACTCTTTCCTGATTTTAAAAATAAAAATAAAGCATACTCTTTGAACTCTTCTCAACAGTTAGATGATATTTTAAATTATATAAAAAAAGAATTATCTTCAATAAACGGAGGAATTCAATTAAGCGAACGTTTTTTTACACTCCACTTCATTACCAATATGAAAGATATGAATAAATTAGAATTCTTTAAAAAAGACAAATTGTATACTTGGATGATTAATGCTCCATATACTTCGCATGCTCTATCCTCTATGAATAAATCAAAATATTACATAGCAGACTATTTTGATTTAGAATACATTAACTACATAAACAAAGGCGCTAATTATATCATTTGGAATAACAATGATTCTAATAATTTTGAGTTCAATTTTCTACAACAAGCTAGTTTCTTTTTGGCTTCTGCTACCCCGTTTTTTCAATTAGTTTGCCTTGAAGAAACTATTATGGACGGACTTGAAAAATTCCACCTCTCAAACGAAAAACATCTTATTAATTTTAATGAATGGGCTCACAATTATAAAAAATCATATATTTTTATGTACCGACTTAATTATAGACCTATTTTTGAACTTTTTAATCATCTTAAAGAGCACTCTGATTTCACTCACGATGAATATGTAGAAAAAGTAAAGCAAGAGGAATATGACTTAATTAAAGAAAAATATCAATTTAATGAATTACGAAATACTAAACTTATGGAAGCAATACTTTTTATTATTGCTTCCGTATCTGTTCTTCAAGTAATAAATATCTTTACTAATAACATTGAGATTTTATTGATAAGTTTAGCTAGTCTTATTGTTATTTCTATTTTTATAATCATATCAAGAAATCTAAAATAGCTGAATTTTAACTGATTATAATAATCAAGAGATTATTTTAGACAAATCTATCATAACTTGTTCAATCTTATGTTTTCCTTTTTGCATAACATGAAGATAGATTTTTTCTATTTCTCTACTATCTTCTGAATGTCCCACAAACTCTCGAATAACGTTTAAGCTTACATTCTTATCAGCCATGACTGAAACAAAACTATGTCGGAACATATGGGGAACTATGTGAACAGGCCTACCAAAATCAACTAGGTCATCAATATCCTTATAGGATTTTCCACTTTTCTTATTATACTTAGCGGACTGACTAGTTCCACCTCTTAAGAACATTGAAATTTCTGTATGATACAATGGACTGCCCTGCTGGTTCTTCCCTTTTATGTATACCGAAGTTAAGTAAGCATTCAATACGAAGAATCAATACAGAAGAAAAACGCTGATTCAAGCGTTTTTTCTTTTTGTTTAATTCAGTACATTGAAAAAAATCATTCGAATGACTACATTTTTGACTATATTTTTTGTGAAATAAACTAGATGTTCGGATATATAGAAAAATCCAAAATCCCCTGCAAATCTACATTACAGGGGACTTGTGTATTATTCTTGTACTTCTTTCTGAGCTGCCTTGCCTTGGTCTAGAAGGGCTTGGACGATTTTTTCATCGCGTAGTTTGACAGAATCGTTGATCATTTCTGCGGACTTGACGATGGTTGTTTCTAGTTGGGCACGTTTCTGGCGTCCCAATTCAATGGCAGCGACGATACCTTGGTTTTGAGCGACCAGGCTTTCAGCCAGTTTGGTAACAGACTCAACAGCGACTGTCGGGCTTTGGGCAATTCGTTCCATCTGCGGAATCACTTCCTTGCTGGTTTCAGCTAGCATCTGAAGGGCAGCATTATTGGCATTGACAATGGCATCTGCCACGACACCTGATTTCATTGATTGTTGCAAAATACCAAGTTGGGCAATAGAAAGCTTCATTGTCGGAATCGTATTACGACGAAGCATGCCCAATTTTTGACGCATATCAGATGACACCTTCACAAGATTGCGCATCTGAGGTGTTGTTGCCCAGGCAACGTAGAGACGGCTGACATACTCAGTGTGCTGTTGTTCGAGGGTATTAACCACTTCTGCCATGCGGGCCAATTCTTGTGACTTGGTTTGGTATTCTACCGTACTTGTATCGAGTTGGTCAGCTTGAGCTTTCAATTCTGCAGCACGATTGCCAGCTTCTGTCTGGCTAGCTTCGATAAAAGAAATCACTCCCACTAGATTTTCAATAGACTTGGTATTGTCCTCAATCAACATTTCAGCAGAGACGATATTTCGAGCTAGCACATCTTCTTGCTTGACCACTGCGGCAGCCATACCATCGAGCTTTTGCTCCACTGTTTTTGAGTCAAAGTAAAATTCCTGTAGGGTATTCTTGCTCTTGTTAAACAAGCGTTGCAAAAAGTTTGGTTTTTCTTCTAACTCAGCAATTTCAGCGTTCTTGTATTTGACTACAAATCCTTGCAACTCACGGTTGGTATTCTTGAGTAAGTCATCCACTTGGGGAATCTGCAGTTTCTTTTGTTCTGACAAGATACGATTGACTGTATTGTTCACACCTTCTACAGCAGATTGTCCAAAATCTAAGAGAGCATTTTGATTGGTGACAAACTGGTCTACTAACTGGGGTACGTGCGCTTTGATTCCTTCTTGCTGCTCAGGGCTCAACTTTTCAAGGAAGGTCAATGTCTTGTCCGAGCCAGTATTGGTCTCGATGATTTGGGTTGTTTTATCCACCTTAGCTACCGTATTATTGGCAATCTGGTCAATATCAAAATTAAATTCTGTCATGGTTACTCCTTTGTTTCTAACCTATTCTTTACGATCTTTTTCTAGGATACGCAGACTGATATCAAAATCACGCATATCTGTTTCATTGAGTTCTCTCAAGACTTGGTCCAGTTCAAGGTCAAATTGTTCGATGGCTACTTTAGCTTGCTCTAAGCGTTCTTCTGCCCGATTATAGTTTTTAGGATTGGCCTTAATCTTCAAATAGCCTTCTAAAATCGTTTGGAATTTCTCCATCTTCAAACTATGAATGGCCGTCAATTCTTCCTTATCCCCCTCGGCAGAGGTAGCAATCTTGTCTAAAATAGCCTGATGGTCAATAGCAATATTGGCCAAGGTCTGGGACAATTCTGGAGCTAATTCCTCTGGCTCCGCATTTTCAAGATCTACCTGACTTTCTCTATCCAAACGTTCTAGCTGAACATCGATGTTTGCCCTTACTGTACGAACCTTTTTGTCAATACGGTTGTAGACATCAGCATCGATATAGGACTTGAGACGATCCGCCTCCTGATGGATTTCCCGCAGTTCGATTAATACTTGATTGGCCAGACTCTTATAGGACTCTGAGCCTTTTTCTACTAAAGTTCCCTCTAATTGCTGAATATCCTTGTCCGCCTGACGAATCCGAGCTTTTAAAAGCTCAATCCGATCATCTAGAGAGGCATCCTGCAAAAGAGGATAACGCCAACGTTTATAGAGACGATAACCACCATAGCCTAGCAGGACACAAGCCGCAAGCGGAAGAGCATATTGAACCAAAAGGCCCAGTAAGAACAAGAAGCCCCAAAAATAGAGACAACCTTTCCAAAAACCATTACCCGATTTCATAAACATTCCTTATTTTCAATTTATAAGTCTATTTTAGCACAAAAGAGCAAAATGAGGGCGGAAATCCCCTAGAAAAGAGTTGATTTCTTTGCTGTAGAATGGAGGCTAGTAGCGCGTGGGCTAATTTCAGTAAAGTGGACTCAAACCACAAACACACTCTGAGGAATATCAAAACAAAAGCTTGAAAAATCGGAGGGGGTGTGTTAGAATGGGTTTATAGTGATGATAATTGCCTAACAAGGCAACAAAAAGCCCCACCGTGCCACCGATGGGGGTTTTTGCTACCCTCTAAAAGGGGGCTACGTCTCTTTATCCATAGCTTGAAAAGCTCAGATAGTACGTTAACAAGTAACGGAGCTAGAAAAAGGGAAAGTAACTCTAACATGCATAACACCTCCCTTCATTAAACTGAGGAGGCTAAAATATTATATCATCAATATCGCGTCATTCTTGGAATAGATAGACTTAGATACAAAAATAACCTTACTAGCAAATCTCTATACAAATCCAGAAATCAACGTTTTAAGACAAAGCAAAAAGCCCACTGTTGTAGGCTTTCTGTAAGATATATCTTAAAATTAAAGCATTTTGTTGTAGAATTCAACGACAAGTGCTTCGTTGATTTCTGGGTTGATTTCGTCGCGTTCTGGCAAGCGAGTCAATGAACCTTCCAATTTTTCAGCGTCGAATGATACGAATGCTGGACGTCCAAGAGTAGCTTCTACTGCTTCAAGGATTGCTGGAACTTTCAATGATTTCTCACGAACTGAGATCACTTGACCTGGAGTTACGCGGTATGATGGGATATCAACGCGTTTTCCGTCAACAAGGATGTGACCGTGGTTTACGAATTGACGAGCTTGACGACGAGTAGTCGCAAGACCAAGACGGTAAACAACGTTATCCAAACGACGTTCCAAAAGAAGCATGAAGTTGAAACCTAGGATTCCACCTTTGATTTTTGTAGCTTGTACGAACAAGTTACGGAATTGTTTTTCACCTACACCGTAAGTGAAACGAAGTTTTTGTTTTTCAGCCAATTGCAAACCGTATTCTGACAATTTAGAACGGTTGTTTGGTCCGTGTTGTCCTGGTACGTAGTTACGACGTGCCAATTCTTTACCTGTACCTGTAAGTGAAAGGCCAAGACGACGAGCTTGTTTCCAAGATGGTCCTGTATAACGTGACATGTGAATGTCCTCCTGATATAAATAATATTTCGGTGGAAATAGTCACTTAGAAAGCCCTGATTCGTGCAGATGCCCTTCGCCTAAACAGCCAAGGTTACTTATCATAAGACACCTGTTGACGAGCTTCATGCTTTCCTGCTGATATTTCGCACAAAATCCATTCTACCATGAATGGCTAGATTTGTAAAGGGGTTTTAAGCTTTATTTTCATTGCCAGAGAGATTGAGAAGGAGGGTAAAGGTGCTTCCGAGGCCGTACTGGCTGGTAACTGTGATTTCTCCACCCAATTGATGGGCCAATTCACGCGCAATCGCAAGACCTAAACCATGACCACCTGTTTTCATGTTACGCGAAGTTTCGACACGATAAAGGCGTTTGAAAATATTCTCCAAATCCTCTGGGGCAATCCCCTGCCCCTCATCGGTCACACTGATTGAAAGCTGGTTATTTTCCAGCTTAGCCACCACTTCCAGCTTGGTTCCTGGAGCTGAGTATTTAAAAGCATTATTGACCAGATTCACCAAGATACGAGAAAGTTTGGCATAATCTCCCTCAATCCGTGCAGACTCTGGAATTACCTGCAAATGGACATCTCGCTCTTCCTGCTCAATCAAGAACTGAAATTCACTCATGCACTCAATCAAGAGCTGGTCCAGAAAAATGCTGTCTTTGCTGGTCGTTTCGACCTGATTTCTAGCTGTGTTTAGGGTCAAAAAATTCAACTCCTCAACCAGTTTATTGAGTCTTTCAGTCTGGCGTCCAATGGTTGCTAGATAATGGTCCTGTTCTCCTTCCTTGATAACCCCATCCAAAATTCCTTCTACCGTCGCTTGGATCGAAGTGATGGGAGTCTTGATATCATGCGATAGCTGGGCAATCATCAAGCCCTTTTCTCGTTCGCTTTCTTCCAAAGAATCAAAGGTGGCCTGCAAATCATGGGACATTTCATTGAAAGCTTGGCCTAATTGTTGAAATTCTACAGGGCCTTGAACCTCCAGATTTGCAGGAAAATCCTTGTCCGCTACTCTCTTGGCATGTTCCTTGAGTTTGCCCAATGAAGTAAAGACCGGCGATAGGAGAAAGAGACTAATCCCAGCACCGATAAAACTAGCCACTAGAGTCATACCCACTAGGAAATAAATTTCTCTTTCTTCAATTAGCATTCGCTGGATAGCCCAAAAAACCACGATAATCGTTAGGAGTGTTGAAATGATATACCCCACTAAAATATAACTTTTTAATTTCATTGACTACCTCGTGCTTTCTCAATTTTGTAGCCCAAGCCCCAGACGGTTTTGATGGTCGGTGTTTCTGCACTAGCATGTTTAGCCAACTCCTGTCGAAGAGCATGAATATGAACATTCAAGGTATTGGTGTCATCCACATAGTCTTCTTGCCAGACCTTTTCATAGAGGTCTGTCTTAGAGAAAACCCGCTCTGGATTGCTGGCTAAAAGCCATAGAAGTTCGAAGGATTTGACGGTCAAATCAAGCGCCACATCTCCAACTTGGACCTCATGGCTACCATGATTCATCCGTAAATCCCCGAGACTGACAACCTCTGTCTCACCTCCACGATGAAGGCGACGCAAGATATTGTGGACACGCAAAACCAGCTCACGAGGGCTAAATGGCTTGGCAATAAAGTCATCTGCCCCTAAGCTCAGGCCATAAATCTTGTCCTGCTCGCTAGTCTTAGCCGTGATAAAGAGAAAAGGCTGATCCGGAGATTGATACTGAACTTCGCTAATCAAATCATAACCATCCATCCGAGGCATCATGATATCTGTAATAATCAAATCAATCGGTTTTCGCTTGAATATTTCCAAGGCCTCTACTCCATCATGGGCCGCCAAAACCTGATATCCTGCCTGAACCAGATAACGTTGATGAATATCTGTGATTTCTACCTCGTCGTCAACGAGTAAAATTGTCTTTCCCATCTGTCTCTCCTTTGAAAAAAACAGTGCTATACCACAATAGTATAACACTATTTTTATCTCTTTACGAACATTCTAAACGATATCTGGATTTTTCATATCCTAGATAGAAAGTCTGTAGCTAGACTAGTCATTTTCTTCTTTTTTAGCTTTCAAACCGAGTCCACCTAGAAGTCCGGCCAAAGCTAATCCAAAGAATCCAAGAGTAGCCATTGATGTTTGGGCTTCACCAGTATATGGAAGCATATCTTTTTGGTCTTTCATTTGGGCAGCCATCATCGGACTTGATACCTTGTTATTAGATGCCATCTTGCCTTCATCAGACATTTTGCTTGAGGCTGCTGGAACTTGATCTTGATCTTGTTTCATGCCTGGTGTTGCCATAGGCTGGCTAGCATTCATGGTTTTATCCTGCTCTTTGTTAGGCATCATCTTATCCTGACTAGCAGCTGGCATTTTAGATTTCATCTCATCTTGATTGGCACTAGGCATTTGAGCGTTCATCTTAGATGCATCTTGATGACTATTCATCATTGGAGCCGGCATAGCTGAACCATTAGAAGATGGGACGAAACCTGACTGCATCGGAATCAGAGACTGATGTCCATGCAAGTTCACTGTCAAATCTTTTGTCGCTACGAGATTGCTCAAATCAGCCTTGCCATCTTTCGCACCGTACACCTTGATAGTCGCTTTATAGCTTTGAGTGCCGTTTTGTTTCAAGAGGTCTAGAAGCTCTTTATCAGATTTACCTTGGGTACCTGCCAAATCTACTTCATAGAAGTAGAGGCCTTTGCCCAATTTTTCTACTGGTGGAAGAGCTGGATTTTTGGCTGAACCGTTATCTGACCATGGGGCCTTGTCGGATGCTTTCAAAATCAGACGAGTCAACATACCGTCACCAGCGAAGAACTCGTATGGGATGACTTGATTGACACCGGCTGTGAATGGGCCTGGGAAGTTGGCTTTATCCAAGTAAGTAGCTGGGACGTCTACTGTATCTTTAGTATTGTCGGCCACACCTTTTTGCACTTCAGCTGGAGTAGTTAAGCCGTTCAAGTTGACATCCAAATCTTTTGTCGCTACGAGATTAGTCAAATCGGCCTTGCCGTCCTTCGCACCGTACACTTTGATAGTTGCTTTATAACTTTGAGTGCCGTTTTGTTTCAAGAGGTCAAGCAAATCTTTGTCTGATTTACCTTGAGTTCCTGCCAAATCTACTTCGTAGAAGTAGAGACCTTTGCCCAATTTTTCTACTGGTGGAAGAGCTGGATTTTTGGCTGAACCGTTATCTGACCATGGGGCCTTGTCGGATGCTTTCAAAATCAGACGAGTCAACATACCGTCACCAGCGAAGAACTCGTATGGGATGACTTGGTTAACACCAGCTGTGAATGGGCCTGGGAAATTGGCTTTGTCCAAGTAAGTAGCTGGAACATCTACTGTGTCTTTAGTGTTATCGGCCACACCTTTTTGGACTTCAGCTGGAGTGGTTGCTGGCTGAGCTTCATTTGCTTCACGGTCTTGTCCAGTAACTGCAGGAGCAGGATTTGTCGCAGGTTTAACCGCATCTTCTGTTTCTTTCTTAGATTCTGGTTTTGCTTGCACTTCTTCTTTTGGTGCTACTACTTGGTCTTTAGCAGCCACATCCGCTTTCTCTGGAGAGTTTGTAGTATCCAAGCTTGCTTTAGGTGCTGAGTCTGCCTGTTCTGAAGGAAGAGCTGTATCGACTGCTTCTTTGAGAAGTTCTGCTGGTAAGTCGCTCTTTTCACTCACCGAAGCAGCGTCTGGCACGACTTGAGCAGGGGTTGGATTGACTACATCGGCACGCACTGAACTTGGTTGCCCAACTAGAACAAAGAAGCCACTAGCCACAACAACTGAGGCAACACCGACACTAAGACGGCGAATAGACCAACGAGTATACCTTTGATTTGGATTGAATTTCATAGGATTCTCCTTAGAGTTTTTCTTTATTTGATGACTCTAGTATAATCTCCTAAAATTAAAAAGGATTAAGAAAAAGTTAAAATTTTTCTTAAATCCCTCTTATAAAATACTTATATTAATTAAATCCATAAACAGATTTGGTGATTTGATAGACGACATTAGAAAGTTTGCGAGCTGGTAAGACTGAATGTTTGGTCAAACGGCTCAACATGGTCTTCCGAATAGCCTGAAAGACCTCTGGATTTTCCTGCTGAATATAGGTCCATAGCTCCCGTTTTTTGGCAAGATGCTCTGCTGTGCCTGCTCGGTTGAGTAGGGCACTGGAAATCACCGTCGTGATTTCAATATGATTCAGCAAATATTCTCGCATTTTTGGGTGGATTACTTTGGACAAATCAAGCTGGTCTACCAAGAGTCTATTGACCTTGAGTTGCTGGTCAATTCGCTTAATCATCACTTGCTCATTGACAGACTGGTCCTCACGCCCAATCAAATAACGATAGAAATCAACAGGTAGATAGTACATGGTCTTGACCTGCTGAAGGGGGGTAAAGACGAAGAGATTATCGACATAAAAGGTATGCTCAGGTAGTTGGAACTGGCTCGCTCGCAACAAGTCTGTCCGGTAAATCAGCGAGTGCATCATGATATACTGGCCTTTGGAAAAATTTCCAACCTGATCCCAGCCAAAAATCTGCTGGACAGGCAAGACTGACTCGTAACTCATACTCTTCTTACGAGACTGGCCTTCCTTTTCATATACAAAATTAGTCACAAAGGCATCAACTTCCTGCCCCTCGTTCTCTAGTTCCTGCAAGGTTTCAAGAATTTTCAAGTAGGCACGAGGATCCACCCAGTCATCACTATCCACTACTTTAAAATAGCGTCCAGAAGCCTCCGCCAAGCCACGATTGACCGCACCGCCATGGCCCTTATTTTCCTGATAGATGGCTCTAACGATGTTAGGATACTTGCTGGCTAAACGCTCAGCGATTTCCTGAGTCTGATCCTGAGACCCATCATTGATAATCAAAATCTCAACTTGCTCACCACCAATCACTAGCGACTCCACACAGTAATGAAGATAGGCAGCGGCATTATAGCTAGGAATGGCGATAGACAATAACTTCATAATCTACTCCTTTAGGGGACTGATTTTTTCTTATACTCAATGAAAATCAAAGAGCAAACTAGGAAACTAGCCGCAGGTTGCTCAAAGCACTGCTTTGAGGTTGCAGATAGAACTGACGAAGTCAGCTCAAAACACTGTTTTGAGGTTGTGGATAGAACTGACGAAGTCAGTAACCATACCTACGGCAAGGCGACGTTGACGTGGTTTGAAGAGATTTTCGAAGAGTATTACTCTCTCTTGTCACTTCTTTCTATTCTACCATAAAGTCCAGCTTTTGAAGGACTTTTACTAGAATACAAGGGTTGCTATCTCTATTTGCTATTTTGGACATCAAAAAAGAGGGGATCCCCCTCCTTACGAATTTAATTCTGCCAAGTCATCTAGATACTGGTTGTTAATGACCGCCAAAATATAGGCATCTTCCTTCAAGAGGTCATTAGGGCCAAACTGGACATCCAGCGGTGAATTTTCCTGTTCACGAAATCCTAGGACATTGAGATTGTATTTGCCACGTAGATCCAGCTGGCTCAGGCTTTGACCTGCCCAAACACTCGGAATTTTCATCTCCACAATAGACACATTTTTATCCAGCTGAAAGACATCAACATTGTTATGAAAGAGAATGGTCTGCGCTAGAGACTGCCCCATTTCATACTCAGGTGAAATCACCGAGTCAGCACCGATTTTTTCTAGCACCTTCTTGGCTGTCTGGCTTTTGACCTTGGCAATAACCCTTGGTACCCCTAGACTCTTACAATGCATAACTGCAAGCACACTCGACTCCAGATTTTCCCCTGTTGCCACTACAACCGTATCACAGGTATCAATTCCTGCAGTTCTGAGGAGTTCCTCGTCTGTGATATCGCCCACAACTCCACGCGCCAATACTGGCTCAAATTGATTGATTCGCTCGGCGTGGTCGTCAATGGCAATGATATTCATATCTTGCTTGGCAAGGGCCATCAGGACACTACTCCCGAAAATCCCCAAACCTAAAATTCCAATCGTACGATCTGACATCATTCTTCCTTTCTTATCCAATACTAATATCTGCTTTCATATACTGAATCAAATCTTTCTTATCAGGCTGGTAGTCAGCTAGACTAACCAGCAAGGTCAAGGGACCGATACGGCCAATAAACATGAGCACCATGACAATGCTAAGAGCTAACTTGCCCAATTCTGGCGTCAGATTTGCCGTTACCCCAACTGTCGCAAGAGCTGAAATGGTCTCAAACATGAGGTAGATAAATCGCGGTGTTCCTTCTGCCGTAATTCCCAACAACATCAAGCCTAACAAGAAGGTCATCAAAAAGATAATGAAGACACTAAAGGATTTTTGGACTGTTCGAGCCTCAATAGTTCTCTGCGCAACATTGGCATGAGGTAAACCCAGCAATTCACTACGCGCAAAAACCAACAAGACAAAGAAAGTCGTAATCTTGAGACCCCCAGCCGTCCCTCCAGGTGCTCCACCGAGAAACATCTGTAGGATATAGATAAACAAGGTCACAGGCCGAGCTTGGGTGTAATCAATAGAAGCAAAACCAGCCGTTCTCATGCTGACAGTTTGGAAAAAACTAACCAGCACTTTCTCTGGGACACTGAGATTGCCAATGGTTCCTGAATTGTGCCACTCCGTAAAGAGTGTGGATACGGTTCCAAACAGCAAAATCCCTGCGGTCAAGAATAGGACCAGCTTGGTGTGGAAACGCAGACGGCGTTTTTTCTTCTTGTCAAACTGGGTTGCCAAGTCAAACCAGACCATAAAGCCAAGACCACCTGTGATAATCAAGCCAGCAATGACCAGATTGATCAAGGGATCCGTCTGAAAAGCCACTAAACTGCTACTGCCGAAATTATCAAAACCAGCATTACAAAAGGCTGAAATAGCTAAAAAGATAGAGGTAAAAATGCCTCGTCCCCAGCCAAACTCAGGAATAAAACGGAAACTTAGCAGGAAGGCACCCAAGCCCTCCACCAGAAAAGTCGTCAAAAAGATGGACCGCATAAAGGCCTTCAGCGACCGAGTCTCCCCGTAACTAAAACTCTCCTGAATGGTTTCACGACTGCGAAGACTGAGTTTTTGCTTCCCCTGAATATAAAAGACCCCGATAAAAGTCATGAGCCCCAGACCACCAATCTGTATCAAGAGCATACAAATCAACTGCCCCCAGACATTATAGGTCGTAGCCACTGGTTGCGTAAAAAGGCCAGTCACACAGACCATGGACACCGTCGTAAAGAGATGGTCAAAATAAGTGGCCTGAGAACCATTTGCCTGAACAAAAGGCAAGCTCAAAAGAAGAGAGCCTATAAAAATAACTCCAGCGAAACTTAAAAAAATGCGACGAGCAGGTGAAAGTCCGCCCAAGACCCTTTCAAGTTTTTTCACAAATAATTTGAATAACATACATCCATTGTACCATAAAAAGAAGGAGAGTAGCTAGATCTGAGAGGCAATCTCAAGGCAGAGTTCCAATGCCTTCTCGAAAGCTTCTGAACCCCAGTCACGACTATCGTACTGGTCCAAGTCTGCTAAGGAATCAGCTGTGAACAACAATTCACCCCAGAGAACCCCACGCAGTTGGGCTACTGCCGCAAGTGCAGAACACTCCATCTCCACAACAGCACAGCCTTCTTCCTTGCGATAAGCCACCTTTTCAGCCGTTTCTCGGTAAAACCCATCTGTCGTCCAGGTCATGACTTCTTCATAAGGAATCCCTCTGGCCTCCAAAACTTGCTCAATGGCAGCAATAGCCTCTGGCTGCATTTCCATATAACGAGAAGCTGCCGCATAGTGATAACTAGCTCCTTCATCTCGCAGAGCACGAACAGGGACTAGAAAGGCATTTTCTTCTATATCAGTCAGCACACCACAGGTTCCAGTGGAAATAATCTGCTCCACACCATATCCAATCAACCAATCCATAAACTGGGCTGCTGGAGCTGAACCAACAGGAGCCTGAGCCAGACAAATTCCCTCGCCCTTGTAGTTAACGACATAGACTGGATAGGTCTTGGTGGCAGAAACAAATTCGCCGACACAGTCCGCCCCTACTTCCCTCGCATAGCGGTCAATCTCCTCACCTAAAAAAGCATAGACACACTTCTTTGGTAAGTGCAAGTCCAGCCCCTCGTGATTGGGCATGATGACCGCCTGAGGATTGTCATCAAACTCTAAAATAGGAATCGCATGTTTCTGAATCATAACCCACCTCCTCTGATTTTGTACTATTGTATCAAAAGCTGACAAAGTGTCAAGGAGTTGTCCTCAGCAATCCAGAAAGCTCCTCTTCCATACACTTGAGAAATCGTTGCACCGCTGGAGAAGTCGGTTTCTGTTTTGGCAAAGCGATTGAGGACTTATGAAGAATACAAAATCCAACAACAAAAAAGACATGAATCTGAAATAAGCAGAACATGTCTTTTTTAGCTTGTTTGAAAGTCAAGTAAATAAATCTTAGCTCTTCTAGAACTCCCTTATTTCCACAAACCACCTAAAATCTGTTTTTCTAATAAGTCTAGGTCCTCTTCCTTTATTTCTCCGTTGTCGCTAACGATATAAAGTTGAGCGAAGTAAGCCAACAATGGACCAACACAAATACGAACCATTTGAGGAATCGTTAACTCTGGATTTACACGTGGATCTGCTAGCAATTCTTTATGAAGCACTCGAAGTTTATCTTGAATAGCATTCCAGATAAAAATCTGTTCATTTTTTAGTTTCTTATTTGAAAAACTCTCCTGCAGAATGATTTTCATCAAAGCACGATTTTTTTTGAGATAGCTCATACGATCGTGGACGAGATAACGAACCCTCTCTTCTGTCGTTTCAAAAGCTAAGAGTTCCTCAACAAAACTACTGAAAATGCCTGGGACTACAGGATGTAAAATAGCCGTCAGTAGATCATCCTTCGTCTTAAAATACTTAAACAAAGTTGCCTGGCTTAGTCCAGCACGCTCAGCTATGTGAAGAGTTGAGGTCCCATGGTAACTCCTAGTTGATATGAGATCCACTGCTGCCTGCATGATTTTTTTCTTTCCTTGAGGGTAATTCGCTTCTTCTAAGTAATCTTCAAACGATTCAAAAACAGTCTTATCCATCTAATCTTCACACCTTTTTAGCATTATTTATGTTGATTTCTAAACTTTACGATAACGACGCAATCCAACAATATTGAGAATTGTTAAAATGATCAAGAAAATCATTAAAACACCAAGATTTGGCAAAATATCACCAAGATTGTGTCCGTAAAGAATAATCTGGCTTATTGCATCACCAGAATAGGTTAATGGCAAAAATTTCCCCACAGTTGGAGCCCATGCTCCCATGGATGACAATGGAATAATCCCTGAGAAAAAGAGTTGAGGCATAATCACGAGAGGAATAAATTGCATCATTTGGAATTCTGATTTTGCTAGAGTAGACAAGAGAATTCCAAAAGCTAGTGCTACAAGAGCCAGTACCACATTAACTATTATAACATTTAAAATATTTCCTACAACTTCTACATCTAGTAGCCAAATTGCTGCTAAGACGACAACTGCCGTTTGAAAAATCGCAATAATACCGTAAGACAACATATAGCCATAGACAATTTCAGAACGTTTCACTGGGGTTGCTAACAAGCGATCCAAGGTTCCACTTGTGCGCTCTTTCAAAAGTGCCATACCAGAAATCAAAAAGACAAAGAAGAAGACCACAAAGCTAATTAAAATTGGAATCATACGTGCAAAGAATCCAGTATTTTTATCTCCATATTGGTAAGATTCTTTGATTTCAGGCGCCTTTGCATCTAATTTCAATTGTGGAAGAGCTTGTTTGATACGAGATAGTAACTGATCGGTGCCTTCACTGGCGATACTTGTTCGTAACACTTGTCGTATCATAGATGTCTTGGAGGCATCTGTATTTGCGTAGTCGACCTGATACTCACCGTCTTTATAAGAAATCACAGCATCGACTTTTTCATTTGCTAGCGCTTCTTTGGCCTGATCTAAGTCTTGATAAGTCTCGATGTCCACATGATCAAGCTCATCCATTTTCGTTATCAAACCAGTTGGTAGATCTTGTGTCGCTAACTTGACATTCACGGTTGTACTAGCTGAAAACATGAGGTTCATCAGCCACATAATAAATACCGGCGCTACAAACATCATAGCCAAGGTTCGTTTGTCACGAAGCAATTCTTTGATAACTTTTTTAGCAATAGCAATGGTTCTCATCTTACTCTCCTTCTGCTTTCAAAAATACTTCTTCAATACTTGAAACTTGATAACTTTCTTTTAAGTGTTGCGGTGTATCAAAAGCAATGATTTTTCCACCTAATAATAAGCCGACCTTATCCGTTAACTCTGCTTCATCCATAACATGGGTAGTAACTAATATCCCAACCCCATTGTCTCTAAGCGCGAATAATTCTTTCCAGATTTTCTTCCGAAGAGAAGGGTCGATTCCAACTGTCGGTTCGTCCAAAATCAAGAGCTGAGGATTCCCCAGAAGCGCGATGGCTAAAGACAAGCGTCGCTTCATTCCTCCAGAATAACCGGATACCGTTTTATTCAAATGCTCTGCCAGATCCACAACTTGAGCCACATGGGCAATTTCAGCTGTCAGATCTCTTTTGGATAGCCCTTTTAGCTGACCAAAAAATTCCAGATTTTCTTGACCTGACAAAGCCTCATATAAGGCACCTGACTGGGCCATATAACCAATATCTCCTAAAATATGACGATTGGGCATAGTATGATCCAATACCAAAGCAACCCCTCCGTCAGCTTTTTCCATCCCTAACATAGTCTTAATCATAGTCGATTTACCAGCACCAGACGGACCTATTAAGCCTATAATTTCTCCCGGCTGCAATTCAAAGCTGACATGATTCAAAACCATTTGACGACAAAAAGACTTATCCAAATCTTGTAAATGTAGCAATTTTTTCATATGCTTCCTCCTAGGTGAGTGTTTACTCACTTACTGAATATAGGCCTATTATAGTGAGTGTTTACTCACTTGTCAAGAAAAAAGTTGAAATTCTTTAAAAAATAAAGCACCAGATTCGTATCTGATGTTTATAATGCACATGTCTTATTTCTAAAAATGTTTTTGAACTTCCTCTCTATACTCCGAAATGGTCTTTTCTGTCCACTTTTTAAAGGCCTATTTTCCCTCTACTTTTCTCGGCTAATCCAACCATCGTCATTGCTATCGCAACTCTAATGACCTTGGTAATGGGAATTCATTTTACTCATTTTTATATGAAACAGACTAAGAAATTTTCAAGACCTAATTGAAACCAAATTAGCCCTTGGAAGTCAAAAAATCCTCGAACTCTACGCTGACCGTCTAGCAGAATCAGACCAAATGCGGCATGGCTTTCTAAGAATTCGGTTAAGGGACGTAACCTACAAGCTGCTTACGTGGATGGATTTACTTTGAGAGATTTCTTCGCCTTCAACCAAGGACTAAATAAAATGGGTGACCAAGCACTTCCTTTTAAAATTCACCCTGAACATTTTGTATTTGCTGGAGTTCACGGTGGACAGGAAGTGAGGAGTTGATTGGAGAGTACGGTCAACCAACTTATCAAAAAATCTTTATCAGTCTAGATACTGAAAAAACAGGCGTTCCGGATGTCGATACAAAAATTTCTATGGCAGGTGATACTGCTACTCTCATGTCCGATACAAGCCTTGATATCAAGATGTATGGTATGCATCAGTTCAAGATGAAAAAAGGTGGACTCCGCATCAAATTAGGCGTCTTTTCCCCAGAAGCAACCCCAAGCTAGATGGAGCTCGGTCACCAAGAACACCTAGCAGTTGAATTTTTCAATTCCCTCACAATCGCCTACCAAAACAAAACATTTAAGGGAAAACTACTCAATACCTTCTTAAAATTCAAGAAATTCAAGTAAACAAAAACGGGTGACTGAACAATTTAGCCTTTGAAAGCTACGATTATAAAACCACTCGCAACATATGAATCTACGATACAAAAAGGATAACATTGCTCTTAGCAATGCTATCCTTTTTTGTTTATCCTTGTCCGCCAGGGGCTGGACCGCCGCCTTGAGGTCCCTCACCAGGTCCACCGCCTCCAGGCATAGAGTTCACAATATCAGTTTGTTTTTCGCCGTTGAGATAGATATCTCCACCTGTATAGGTCGCTGTTCCATCAAAGTCAAAGCCTGATTGACCAATCATTTTAATGGTTCCACCTGTGACCGTGATATTGCCATTTGAGTCAATCGGATCTGTGTCCCCTTGACCGACTTCTACAGTTAGATTACCACCTGTCATGGTAAAGTAAATATCGCTTTGCTGAGCATTTTTATTAGCTGCATTGACCCCATCATCTGTCGCGTAGACATTGATATCACCACCATTAATCGTAATGGCTTTCCCTTCAATTCCTTCAGTCGAATTCTTGACGGTGTAAGTACCGCTGTCAATCACTAGGTTACCAGAAGCGTGAATACCGTCCTCGCCTGCTGTGACTGTTATGGTATTGTTAGCCAAATACATATTGCCGACAGTCATATCCTCATCATTGTCAACTTTGACACCATCTTCCTTGGCATCGATGGTCATGGTCGTACCAGTGATATTGAGTTCATCATTAACATTAAAGGCATCGCCAACTGCTATGATGTTATAGGTTCCACCCGTGATGTGGAGGGTGTCGTTGGCCTTGATTCCGTTGTTCTTCTTGCCATCGACAGTAAGGGTACCTGAGCCATTGATGGTCAAATCCACCTTAGAAAAGAGAGCTGCATTTGCCTTGTCATCACTATTAGAGCTTGAGTCAGAGAGACTGTTGGTAGTTCCCTCCGCCAGAGTCAGGTAGACATGACCGGCTGATGTCGCTGAAATTGCTGCATTGGTATTGGTAATGGTCGCACCTTTTAGGACTAGATGAACATCTGCCGACTTATCTGCCTCGACCTTGATCTGCACTCCGTCAGACTGACCTGAAATCACATAGGTCCCAGATTTTGTGATGGTCACTGTTGATCCAGAGACTGTCACCCCATCTCCAGAGACGTTTGCTGATGAGCCAGATAACTCAATCTTAGAAGCTGTACTTTCATCATAAGAAGTATCATAGTCCTTTTCTGTAAAATAAGAAGATTGACTGTTTGTAGCTGAAGTTGAGATGGCAGTGGTATCTGCCGCTGCAGTTGTACTTGACTTGGTCGTTGACTGCCCACAAGCTGTCATCAAAGTCAGAGCTGTTAAACTGGTTAAGATTAGGGTCCATTTTTTTGATTTCATACTTTTTCCTCACCTTCATTTAGCTTGAGCTTAGTTTACAGGGGAAGTCTGAAAAAAATCTAAACTTTTTCTGAAAATTTTCTTAAGTTCAGTTTCAGTTAAGTTATCTTTAACAAAAGTTTTAGGAAAATTCCATAGACTAATCACAAGCAAGTTCAACTTGCCCAGACACACCTATCTGCTAATAAGATAGCGTACTAAAATAGTTTGATAAAGGAGACAGGATTTATGAAACCAATTGAAACAAGCTTTAAACGAATCGAAACCAAATATGTCGTTGCCAAGGGTGACTTGGCTAATTTAATAGAGGACTTAAAAATATACCTCGTAGAGGATGATTATCCAACTTCGACCATTTCCAACATCTACTTTGATACAGAGCAATTTGATATGATTCAGGAGGATGGCCAAGGTACTAAGCGCAAAGAAAAGATTCGGATGCGAACCTATCTCAGTCAAGTCCAGCCTGATAGTCAGGTATTTTTAGAAATCAAATCTAAGGACAGAGCTGGTGTCGGACGAAAACATCGTCTCTTATCGACTCCCCAGTCTATCACCCAGTTTATGACCAAGGGACAGCTGGATAGCAGTATCAAGGATCGAATGATGATTGAAAAAATCCAGCAACTCCAAGAGGAATATCAGCAAGCCATTATCCCTCGTATGTATATATACTATGACCGTTTTTCTCTCAAGGAAAAGAAAGAAAGAAATTATCGGTTTTCCCTACAATAAAATTCGTATCACCATTGACCAAAATCTAACCTATCGTGATGATAATGTCAGTTTATTCTCAGGAAAGGACGGTTTCCCTCTACTAAACGAGGACATTGTCATCATGGAAATTAAAGCTCCAGGTAGAAAACCCCAATGGCTACAAGATATTCTCGACCAATATGGACTGGTAGAGCAGAAATTTTCAAAATACAGCTGTGCCTACCACAAGTCTCAAGGGCTGGACTATAGCCCACGACCAAGCACAGAAAGTGTAGGTACTACTTATGTCTAATCTTTTCAACTCTATCTTCAACGACACAACTGCCACTGCCAATCCTATCCAGCTCTTTCTGGCTCTCTTGGTCAGCCTGATTTTAGGTTTGGCGCTGACCTGGGCTTACAAACACCGTACCCTCTATACACGGGAATTTGCTGTTAGTTTGACCCTACTCCCCTGCTTGATGACCTTGGTCATCTTTCTGGTAAATGGCAGCTTAGGAACCTCTATCGCTGTTGCAGGAACCTTTAGCCTCATTCGTTTCCGTTCAGCTACCAGTGGCTCACGGGAGCTAATTGCGATCTTCCTTGCCATGATTATCGGGCTGGCAGCAGGGACAGGCTACCTAGCTCTAGCTATTCTCTTCACCGTCTTTATCTTAGCAGTATGGCTTCTTTTAGAAAAGCAACAAAGCAAGAGCAATCACCAACGTCGTAGACTATTAACCATCACAATTGCCAACCAAGAAGAAAAACTCCAAACTATCCAATCTGGGCTATCACAATTCTGTACTGAGTTAGACCTCATCTCTATTGATACCAGCAATGATGGAGAACAAGTCACCACTGTCTATGAAGTGGATTTCAAGGCTCAAACCAACGACTTTCAAATCATCCATTACCTCACTAGAGAACAGGATACTTACCAGGTTTCCCTGACCAAAAATGCCAAGAAGAGAAAGAATTTGTAAAACTTCTAGCGTGAAACCTATCAAAAAGCTAGGTAAACACTCAATTGAAAAAAAGTTAATCTAATTTATGATAAAAGGCATCCTATCAACGTTTTTTAAACACCTGATATGATGCGCTTTTCTTATCTTAAAAACTTTTTTACCAATCTCTTTATTTCACAGGTATCTCCTTCATCACACGTGCAGGATTACCAGCTAGGACAACGTTGTCACCAAAGGACTTAGTAATTACAGCCCCTGCTCCAGCAACAACATTATTACCCAATGTCACTCCAGGAAGGATAATAACACCACCTCCAGCCCAGAAATTGTCTCCGATAGTAATAGGTTTGCCGTATTCCACACCTGAATTGCGTTCCTTCGGGTCCAATGGATGGAGGGGAGTCAAGAACTGACAGTTGGGACCAATCATAGCATTGTCCCCGATGCGAATTGGACAAACATCCAGCATGGTCAAGTTCCAATTAGAATAAAAATTTTCCCCTAGATGAATATTGACCCCATAATCGACCACCAGTCGTGGATTGACAAAGATATTTTGTCCGGTTGACCCAAACCAAGCCTTGATGATTTCGACTCCCTTCAAGGGATCTTCTTCCTTGTTAAAGGCAGACTGTTTTTGGCGAGAAGCCTGAGCCAAGGCTCGCAATTCTGGATCCGATGGACGGTAAACCTCTCCCGCTATCATTTTCTGGTATTCACTGGTCATTGTATTCTTCTCCTTGTTCCCTACTATCATATCAAATTTTCTACATATCTGACTAGAATAAGGAGCACTTTCTACAATTGATCCTCTGATTGTCATCATATCCTATCTAAACGAATACGGGTCACGATTCCGTCTGGGTCTGTGATTTCCAACTGGCTCGATGTCAGCCACTTGATTGGTGCGTCAACTTCTTGTGTTCGTTGCGCAATCGTTAGCAGTTCTTCCTTACTCGCAACCTCAATGACATAATAGGCTAAGCCTGGCAAACCTTGCTTACGCGGAGCCAGATTTTTTCCTCCCCATTCGTTGACTGCCAAATGATGATGGTAATCCCCAGCTGCAATCCAACTAGCGCTAGGCACACTGAATTTATCCTCTAGTCCTAACACCTTTTGATAAAACTGGCTGGACTTGCGACTATCCTTGACGGAAAGATGGATATGCCCCATTCTCGTACCATCTGCTAGGATAAAGGGCTCTACTCTTTCTCCCAGCTCATAGATGTCCTGTGCCGCAAGAGCCTCCGTCACACCGATAATGCGTCCATCTTCTCGAATATCCCATGTAGAAACCGGCTTATCTCGATAGAGTTCAATGCCATTTCCCTCTAAATCCTCCAAGTAAAGGGCCTCACTGTAACCATGGTCTGCACCGCCGACAAGAGGAATCTGTAAATCTGTCAGGTGTTTCAAGACATCAGCCAGAGCCTTGCGTGTCGGCAAGAGAATGGCCAGATGGTAAAGGCCATAATGTTCCCTTACTTCCCCACTCTCTTGTGTTTGAATCAGCTGTACCAAGGTTTTTCCACCCAGGCCTAGAATGACCTCTGTCTCAGTTTGAGATAAGATTTCTAAACCAAGCACTTGCTGATAAAAGGCTGTTTGACTCGCCAAGTTCTTTACATTTAAAACTGCCTCTGCCAAATAAATGTGGCTCTTGTATTCATAGGTCATAAATGGTCCTCTTTCTTAGTTGTAATTAGTTTCATTACATCTATTATATAATTCCCATCAAGAAAGTCAAGCCAGACAACTTATAGATTATGATTCTACCATCTTGTCTATATGGGATTAGAACGAGAAAAATTTACAGAGAATTGACAATAAAACCACCGAAAATTTTTAACCAATGCTATGATGACTCTTATCTCAACCCAAAAAGAAAAGGAGCGGATATAATATCCTACTCCTTTTTCTTATCAGAAAATCTAATTAGAATTAGTCTTCTTTTTTCTTGCGAGCAACAAGTCCAAATCCACTCAAGACACCTAAAAGTCCAAGTGATGCTAGACTAGCATTGTCTTCTGTACCAGTGTTAGGCAATTCTTTTTGACCTTCAACATATTTAGGTGTTGCTGGTTTAGCAGCTGTATCAGTTGCTACTATTGCTTCTGCTTGAGCTGGTGTCGCTGGTTGAGTTTGATTTTGTGTTTCTGGTTGTCCCGGTTCCGTAGGAGTTACAGGTTGTTCAGGAACAGTTGGTCCAGCAGGTAGTGGTGTTGCTACCTTCTTGTAGTGGTGTACAAGATTTCCATTTAAATCTTTTGTAGTTGTTTGGTATTCATATCCAGAAATAGCCTTAGGAGCTTGTGCTCCGTTTTCGCTCGGAGAGATACCTTTACCATTCTCATCTACAAAATAAGTCACAACTTGTTCAGGTTGAGCTGGCGCTGGAATAAGATCTGTAGACTGTTTAGGCGTTACTGTTACTGGAACTTCTACTGTAATAACTTTGCCATTTGGCAATTCAATCGTTACTTTAACTGGATCTTTCTTACCTGGGGTTGTCAAATCTGGAATGTTTGTGACTCCCGTTACTTTTCCACCTTCTGGTATCTTGATGCCTTTGGTGTAATCCTCTGGCGTTAACGGAGTATTCGTAACTGGAGTTTCGATTTCCTTAACTGGAGTTACAGTTACTGGAATATCAACTGTAATAACCTTGCCATTTGGCAATTCAATCGTTACCTTAACTGGATCTTTCTTACCTGGGGTTGTCAAATCTGGAATGTTTGTGACCCCCGTTACTTTTCCACCTTCTGGTATCTTGATGCCTTTGGTGTAATCCTCTGGCGTTAATGGTGTTTTCGTTACTGGGGTTTCAATTTCCTTAACTGGCGTTACTGTTACTGGAACTTCTACTGTAATCACTTTACCATTTGGCAATTCAATCGTTACCTTAACTGGATCTTTCTTACCTGGAGTTGTCAAATCTGGAATATTTGTGACTCCCGTTGCTTTTCCACCTTCTGGTATCTTGATGCCTTTGGTGTAATCCTCTGGCGTTAATGGTGTTTTCGTTACTGGGGTTTCA